>JBJKQV010000287.1:0-2998 GCA_046704985.1 Terriglobia bacterium | reverse complement strand
TCCGAATACAGGCGGTGGCCATGCAAGGCTCACAGCAACCGCCCACCCTGAGAGGAATCCATGCCGGAACTACGCTACAACGTCATCAGCCGCGACTGGGTCATCATCGCCAGCGAGCGCGCCAAGCGCCCGGACCAATTCAAGCGTAAGGACGCGAGGAAAACCCTGCCCTCCTTCGACGCCAAGTGCCCCTTCTGTCCGGGGAACGAAAAGATGACGCCCCCGGCCACTTACGCGGTCCCCGACGACGGGAGCTGGATGGTGCGGGTGACGCCCAACAAATTTGCCGCCGTGGCCTCCCAGGGCGAGCGCAAGCGGGCCATCCAGGGCATCAAGCGGACGGTGACCGGGGTGGGGATCCACGAGGTGATCGTGGAGACGCGCGACCACAACAAGACCACGGCGCTGCTCAGCGACACCAACGTGGAAACCATCGTGGAGACTTACCTGGACCGTTTTCGGGCGGCCTCCAGCGACCCGCGCGTCGAGCAGGTGACCATCTTCAAGAACCACGGCGAGGCGGCGGGGACTTCGCTCGAGCACCCGCACTCACAGATCATCGCCACCCCGGTCATCACCACGCAACTGCGCGACCGGCTGTTCAGCGCCCTCAACCACTTCGACGAGTACGGGGAGTGCATTTTCTGCCGGGTTATCGAGCAGGAACTGAAGGACGGGGCGCGCATCGTCTACGAGACCGAGCACTTTATTTCCATGGTCCCCTTTGCCGCCTTGACGCCCTTTTCCATGCTCATCATGCCGCGGCGGCACATGGCGTGCTTCGAGGAGATGAACGACGCGGAGGCCGGTGACTTGGCGCGCAACCTGCGCCGCACCCTCTTCAAGCTCTATCGCGGGCTCGACGACCCCGACTTCAACTACGTCGTTCGCACTGCCCCCGTCGAAAACAAGGGGGTCAAGTACTACCACTGGTACGTCAGCATCATTCCGCGCCTGACCAAGCTGGCGGGCTTCGAGATGGGCTCTGGGATGTTCATCAACGTTTCCCTCCCGGAAGAAAACGCCTCTTTCCTGCGCGGTATTGAGGTGGATTGAGACCCCCCAGCCCCGGGGGGCAGGCCGGGGCGAGGATCCTTGTCCCCGCCCGCGGGCCGGCAAGGCGCCCGGCTCAGAATCCCAGACACTTCTCTCTGCCCCCGCGGCTTTCGGCAAGGGCAAACTTGCCTTCCGGCATGCTTGCCCGGGGGGCGCCGGGCAGACACACCACTGCCTGGCCACAGGACCGGCCGGGTGCCGAGTCGGGTTGTCGCCCGCTCTGGCCTAGTTGATGCTTACCCTATTCTGAACCGCCAACCCGGGTGGATTGTCGGAATAGCCCTTGGGGAAACTGACGATCTGAGCCTCCACCAGGGCTAGCCCGGCATTCATGAAGCCCAACCGCTTCGCGGCTGCCTTGGAGACATCCAGGAAGCGGCCGGACACGTACGGCCCGCGATCGTTAACCTTCAGAACCAGGGAACGCTTGTTGCGGAGATTGGTGACCTTGATTCTTGTACCCAGAGGTAGGTCTCGACTTGCTGCCGTAAACCCATTCATATCAAATACTTCGCCGCTGGCCGTGGGATTTCCTTGAAACTGCTCCCCGTACCAGCTGGCCACGCCGATCTGACTGATACCCTCCGCCGTTTGCGGAGCTATGTACTTGGCGAAGGCCAGCGATTCGGCCGGCCTGGCTTCCGAGCGGGCGGACAGGGCAACCATAGCGGCTACCGCGCAGCCCATCACGATCTTCTTCATTCCACCTCCATATAGCAGTTGACCCTTCTTTCCGCCCAGTGTTGATCAAGAGTGCCAGGCTTCCAGAAGGGTCAGTTTCGTACGAAATCTTACCAAATTTGGAAGAGTCTGTCAAGGTATTTTCGCCTTTTATTTGCCTGACAGGTGACTGCGGCTTCCAATGCATGGGGCGTCTTGCCGAACAGTGCATAAAAAATTAGATGCGGGCTCCAGGCGCCAGGACATCCGGCGAGCAGATGCCAATGGCCAACTGGCTGAGGAAGTTGTTTGTGCGCCATCGCCTTATGTCTCCTAACATGTTCAAATAACATGAGATATGCCGATGCGGCAGCGTGGCTGTGGCACCAAGGCCCTGTCGGAGAATGGCCAAGAATTTCTTTCGCGGGTACGGTGCGGAGCAGCGCGGCGGGTTGTTATTGACTTTTCCCCGCCGCCGTCCTAGCTTGGCTGGCAATTCCCACTGCTGGAGACTGGGGCAGGACCACTGCGGGGACTGAGGAATCACCTTGAAGCGGCTCAGCGCGCTGGACGCCATCTCGCCGGCGATGGAAAGGGCCAAGCGGCAGCTCTTTACGCCCTTCCGTTGGGGGCGTTGGGTGCGGCTGGCGGTGGTCTGCTTCCTGAGCGGGGAGCTGGGGGGCGGCGGCGGCTGGGGGAGCACCGGCTACAATTTCCACTGGCCTCAGGGGCATCCGCGGGGGGGCCTCGGCCTGTGGGCCGCCGGCGGGCCATTCCCAGGCTGGGTGCTGAAGGCGCTACCCTGGCTGCTTCTGGTTGTGGGCGCCGTCGTTCTGATCTTCCTGTTGCTCCTCTACATCAGTAGCGTCTATCGCTTCATCCTGTTCGAAACCGTGCTGCGCGACCGCTGCGCGCTTCGCGAGGGTTGGAGGCGCTGGCAGGGGCAGGGGCAGAGCTATTTCCTGTGGGTGATCGGGTACACCGTGGCCGTCCTGGTGGTGATCGGAGTGGTGATCGGGACGCCGATTGTGCTTGCCTGGCGGGCGGGGATCTTCGAGCAACCGGCAAACCACGTAGGTTTGCTGCTGGGAGGCGGGGCGGGGGTGCTGGCGCTCTTCCTGCTGCTGCTGGTGCTGAGCGTGGTGGGCAGCCTTTTTGCCAAGGATTTCGTGGTGCCGGTGATGGCGCTGGAGAACGTGGGCATTCTGGACGGCTGGCGCCGACTGCTGCCGCTGCTGGGAGCCGAAAAGGGAGCGTTCACGGTCTACGTTCTGATGAAGAT
>JBJKQV010000286.1:0-3312 GCA_046704985.1 Terriglobia bacterium | reverse complement strand
CGGCCCGTGTGCGCGCCCAGCACCCCGAAGGGCCGCTCCCTGCCCGAAACGATCACGCTCAGCCCGCTCAGCACCCCGTGGCGGGTCAGAAGCGGCGAGGGAACGAAGCGAGTCTCGCTCGCCAAATCCTCGACAATCACCGGTGCGTAGCTCATCAACGTGTAGCCGGCCTGCGACCCGGCACGCGCGTCGGTTTGGGTGCGCCCTACCTCGTCGGCCTGCCAGCCTACCCCGGCGCGCAACACCAGCACCCGCCCGTCGGGCAACAGCTCCTGCACCTTGCAGAATTCCACCCGCAGCGTGCGCGCCACCACGCGCACCGCCTCGTCCATGAGCGCCGGCAGATCGGTCCCCGCCAGGGCGCGGTGCCCGAGGGCGGCGATGGCCGCCTGCTGCTCCAGGCGTACGTCCAGCTCCGAGGCCGCGGCGTGCCGCGCCGCTTCCGATTCGTCGAGCGACCCCGTGGTGCGAACGACGATCCACACGAAGGCGGTGCTGATCATCACCACCAGCAGGGTCAGCCCGATCTCCCGCGAGATGATGCCCCAGCGCTGCCCCTGCCAGACCAGCCCCGCCAGCAGCAGGGGGATGACGATGGCGGCGGGCAGCAGGCGGCGGAAAACCGTTCCCCCGCTCTGCGTGCTGAGCACCAGCTTGCGGAAGCGGTGGTCGCTGCGCGCCATCAGCACCGAGGCGCCCAGCACACACTGCATCAACGCGCTCGCCGGCGCGATGCCTGTCAGCGTGTAGGGGAAATGCACCAGATAGTCGAACAGGCCCACCATGCCGTTCAAAATCACCAGGAAGGCCAGCACCTCGGCGGGCTGCGAGCCGCGGCGCTTGCGCGCATCCAGCCACAGCAAGGCGCCGCCCAGAAGCATCAGGCTCACTGCGCCGGTGGGCGTCATGCGCCCCGGGAACAATCCCGCCAGGGGCATCTCCGGATCGCGAAAGAGCAGTTGGTCGATTCCCAGGTTGGCGCCGGTCAGGTACTGGCCCAGGGTGAGCGCCCCGCCCGCCACTACCAGCCCCGCGCACACTTTCCCCCAGCGGTTGAGGCGCGGCGGCGCGGAAGCGCCCGCGGTGGTTTCGCGAACCATCCACAGCGCCAACCCGGCCAGCAGGAAGGCGGCCGCAGAGTTGGGCCGCATCGCCGTCTGGCCCAGAAAGAGGGTCTTGAGCAGGCGGACGTTGAACGCCCATCCCGCCAGCACCGCCAGCGCTCCCACCATGGCAAACGCGCTGCCGGCGTGCGGAACACGGCGCGACAGGGACGCAATGCGCGAGTTTTGGCTCTCCGTCATCGTAGGGGCAAAGTGCAGCCGAGGAGAGGAATCGGGTCACTTTGTACCAGTGCAAACCGAGGGCCAATTTCGGCACAAACGTTGTCGGTGAGATGCCGTCACGCATCTCGCACCGTAAATCAGACATTGTGTCGTTTCGAGACACAAGGCAGGACGGCTAGGGCTCGCGCCAGCGACTTCTTGGCGCTTGCAACCGGAGAAGTTAAAACGCACCTAATGCCTTCATATTAGTCCCGCCTAGGGAATCACCCCTAGGGAATGGTTGTTGACCCAAATCGGGTTTTACCGAATTGTCAGAGCGCGCGGAAGTTCTCATACTCTGTCCTCAGATGGGGAGTCTCATGGGTGCCACTTTTACCGCGGAAACCGTTGAACACCAAGCGGCCTTTAAATCCTGGCCGCGCCCCACGTCCCGGCCCGAACCCGCCGCGGCGTGGAATTTCGAAAACCTCTACAAGACCTACAGCCTGCCCATCTATTGCCTCTGCCTGAGGATGACCGGCAACCCCGACGACGCTGAAGACCTGACGCAGGAAACGTTCGTGCGCCTGTTGCAGAAGCACGACACCTTCCGCGGAGAATCGACGCTCTACACCTGGCTGCGGCGCCTGGCCATCAACGCGGTGTTGCTGGGCTTCGACAAAGCCTACCGGCGGCACGAAACATCGCTGGAGGAGCTGACGGAGGCGCCGAGCACGGCCGGAAACGCCCCTTGCGAGCTGGGCATTCCCGACGCCGAGCTGCAGAGCGCCGTGGAGCGCGTCTGTCTGGAGCGCGCTATGGAGCGCCTTCCCCGCGGCTTCAGAAAAGTTCTGGTGCTGCACGACGTAGAAGGTTACGAGCACGCGGAGATATCCGTGCGCACCGGGAGCTCCATCGGCACGTCGAAGTCGCAGTTGCACAAAGCCCGGCTGCGCATGCGCAAGCTTCTGCACGAGAAGCGCTGGGGACCCACGGCGCAACGCCTGGCCGCCTGACCTCGTCGCGCGCGCCTGCACCCGACCCTCCCGCGCCCGGCGCGACGCCGGTTGCCGACACCGGCCGCCCAGGTGAGCTGTGCCCCACCCACCCGTTTCCGCAACCCGTCTGGTGGTCGCCGGACTCTCGGGCGATTCCGGCAAGACGGTGGTCTCCCTGGGCCTGCTGTTGCTGGCGCGCAAGCGCGGCATTCCCACCGCGGCTTTCAAGAAAGGTCCCGACTACATTGACGCCGCCTGGCTCAGCTGGGCCTCCGGCCGGGCGGCGCGCAACCTGGACACCTACCTGATGGGGCGCGAGCAGGTGGTCGCCTCATTCCTCGAGCACCGGGTGAGCGACGGGCTGAATTTGGTGGAGGGCAATCGCGGCCTCTTCGACGGCGTGGGGGTGCGCGGCGCGCACAGCAGCGCCGAGCTCGCCAAGCTGCTCAACGCTCCCCTGCTGCTGGTCATCAACGCCGCCAAGGTGACGCGCACGGCGGCGGCCTACGTGATGGGCTGCCAACAGTTCGATCCCCAGGTGCGCTTGGCGGGAGTCATCCTGGACCGCGTGGCGGGGCCGCGCCACGCCGCGGTGCTCCGCGAGTCGGTGGAAAGCATCTGCCACGTTCCGGTGCTCGGCCTGCTCCCGCGCGTGGACCCCCAGGTGCTCCTGCCCGGCCGGCATCTGGGTCTGGTCACCCCGCAGGAGCACGGCGGGCTCGACCAGCTCTGCGCGAACGTCCTGTCGTTGGTGGAAGGGCGCGTGGACCTCGATCGCCTGTGCGCCCTGGCCAAGAGCGCTCCGCCCCTGGAACGGCCGCAGGTGCCCCTGGTGGCCGGCCCTCCGGCGCCCGACGGCCGGGGATTGAAGATCGCTTACCTGCGCGACGCCGCCTTCAGCTTCTATTATCCGGAAAACCTGGAAGCCCTGGAGCGCTCGGGCGCGCAACTGGTGCCGGTCTCGTCGCTCACGGCGACGGCGCTGCCCGAGGGCATGGACCCACTCTACGTCGGCGGGGGCTTTCCGGAAACCCACGCCTCGCCGCTTT
>JBJKQV010000285.1:0-3611 GCA_046704985.1 Terriglobia bacterium | reverse complement strand
GATAAACCGTTCGGCGCGAAGAAAGTCCTGAACGGTAAGCGCGTTCTGGTCTTTCTTCTCAGGATTTCCGGCGGCGCGCTGCGCTTGCTCCTTTTGGTACTTCTCCATCTTTTTGGCAACCCGCTTGTCCTCCTTCTTCTGCTCGTGAGGTTCGAGGGGGCGTCCGTCTTTGGCGATCAGGCGGTTGATCTCCATGTGGCCCAGAAACGACACCTGGTAAAGATAGGTCTCCGTCTTCTTGGCGCGCCCGTGCTTGTCGAGCCTGCGCACCGTCCGCAGGTCCGTGCAGGAATAGTTCTCGCGCATGCGGTCCACCCGGTCCTGATTGGCCAGCACTTCCTTCATGAGCGTGGCCATGGGAGGAATCGGCCGCGTGTCCTGCGGGAACGCCGCCGCCACACGCGGGCCGACGGCCAAAATCACGGCGAATAGCACGGGCAATGAACGTCTCAAGCACTTCACGGCCTGATTCTATCCCAACTTCAGCCTGCCGGCCGGCGGAGGTTGCGGGGGTCCGCGGTACTTCTTCTTGTCAGCGGGTGGCCACGGTCCCGCCCTGCGGGACTGTGGGTTCTTCGTCATGCGAAAGGCCCACCTACGCCAAGGCTTCGGCGGGCGAGCCCACGGTTAATTCCAACGGCGAATTAACCGTGGCTGCCAAACCTTGCGGCGGCCCCACCCATGCGCCCAGCGCAAGGACGGGGCACCCGGCACCTTACAGCGCAAGTTGCTGCGTGCATTCGACACGCACAGATAATACGATTGTGAGCATGAACGACGAACAACTGGGAAAGGGTGGGCCACCAGTCAACGGAGGGAGTGGCGCCGGGAATGCACCATTTTGAGGCCAAGATGAGGTTATCGAAATTGGCGTCCTATCCAACCAACGATGGCCTCAGTAATGTGAACAGGTCCAGTTTACTTATCACCAAGAAGGAAGTATGTTGACACCTATGGCAAGAGGTCTTCTGAGGGACACATCGGGGTTCGGAGGAAGAAGGACCCTCTTACTTTGTAACCCAATGCCTATAGTGCGAATCCTAATGACATCAAACTTGCCCGACCTTAGAGGGTGGCGATCTGTACGCCCGTTTGTCGCTGCCGTAAGGCTGACCGAGAGATGTAATTCCAAGTGTCCATCATGCAACTTCCACAGGACACCAAAGAGGGATGAACTGTCCGAGAGCGCGTGGCGTAATCTAATCGACCAACTGCAGGCGGGAGGAATCCGGCAAGTGCGCTTCACGGGCGGCGAACCCTTACTCAACGGGAGTTGCATCGAACTGATGAAGTACGCTGCTCAGCGAGGGCTCCTGGTCAGCCTACAGACCAACGCCAGTTTGGTCACGGACGAGCACATTGCAGCCTTCAAAGCAATTCGCATTCGGCGTATCAGTTTGTCGCTGGACGGAGTTGAAGAAGATTACGAGAAGACGCGAGGTACTCCCTGGTTTAACCGGATTCGAGAGGTGTGCGCCCGTTTAGCAAGCGAGTTTACGGGCGTCGCTTTTCTCACTCCTACGATTACTCGGGATTCGATGCCTTCCTTGGAAAGCTTGATGGGGTGGGCGCAAGAGATAAAGCTTCCGGTTGCCGGTTTCAATCTCGTGAACTTCAATCACTATTTCTTTGCCAACGACCACAACAAGCGGCAGTATGGCGCAATGACTCAAGAAGAAGTGGCGACGTTCTTCCGCCGGTTTCGAAAGAGCATACGGATGAAGCCGGAACAGTTACTCGCGGCAATTGCGTATCACGGCAATTACAGATTGCCGGAGCTGCCCTGTATGACTCCCTTTGCGCAGGTGTGTGTAGGCGCCACCGGTGACGTGTTTCCGTGCTGTTCGTATCCGGCGGTAGGAAATCTCCTCCATGAATCGTTTGAAACTCTCATGAGCTCACCGCAAACAGAGCGAATCAGGCAGGCAGCACTATCCAAGACCTGCCCGGGCTGTAGTTGCGGCCTATTGTTGTCGGCGCGTGCGAACATCCCGTTTTCAGTTCGAGCAAGAATCCGAGCCCTGGCTGGAACACTTTAGTCAGGGGGCGGGCTCCGACGGCGCAAGGCGGCGAGACTTCTTCTTGTCAGCGAGCGCTTTCGCGGCTTACATTCAATAGGGCGCCCAGGGCAGGCGAAACGTTCGCCGGCAGCGCTCAATTCAAACCAGGAGCCATTCATGCAAAGCCGCATCATAGGCACTACTATGCCGGTGTTGGAAGTCGCGCTCGATCCCAACGAATCCGTCATTTCCGAATCCGGAGAACTTTCCTGGATGACCAGTTCCATCCAGATGACCACGCACACCCAGTTCGGGGGCGGCGGCGGAGTCTTTGGGGCGCTCAAGCGCGTGGCGGGCGGAGGGTCGCTGTTCATGACCGAGTACCGCGCCGCCGGCGCCCCGGGATCGGTTTCCTTTGCCGCCAAGCTGCCCGGGCATATCGTGCCCGTCGAGGTGGACAGCCAAAACCAATACCTGATTCACCGGCACGGATTCTTGTGCGCCACGCCGCAGATTCAGATCAGCGTGGGCTTTCAGCAGTCGCTGGGGGCGGGCATTTTCGGCGGCGATGGATTCCTGCTGCAGCGCGTGGGCGGAACCGGGACCGCCTGGCTGGAGCTCTCGGGCGAGCTGGTGGTGAAAGACCTGCAGCCCGGCGAAACCTTGCGCGTGCACCCGGGCCACGTGGGCGCCTTCCAGGCGAGCGTTTCCTTCCAAATCACCACCGTGCCGGGAATCAAGAACATGCTCTTCGGCGGGGACGGCGTCTTCCTGGCGTCGCTGACCGGCCCGGGAAAAATCTGGCTGCAAACCCTGCCCATCGCGCGGCTCGCCCATGAGCTCATGGAGTACATGCCGGCGCAGAACGCGCAGACGGTCGAGGGCGGCGTGGTGGGAGGAATTATGGGCTCGCTTTTGGGGGGGAGATAAATCCCCCAACCCTCGGGCGCGGCTCATTGAAAACATCGGAAATCAGGTGAAGGGGAAAACTGCTCCGAGCGCCGCCCGTGTAGTGTATACTCGTGGCCTCTCAGGAAAGGGCAAAAGAAGTCCCGGTACACCAAAAAATGACGACCACAAAAGCGCCTGCTGCACAGGCTTTCTACGATGCACTCTTGCGCCGCGATTTTGAAGCGTTGCAAGCCGCCCTGAAACCTCAGGTGGAGTTCCGCGCCCTCATTCCCGGCGAAGTCGTGCGCGCGGCCACCGCGGCCGAAGTCGCGCAACTTTTCCGGCAGTGGTTCGGCGACAAGACCGACCTGAAGGGGCTCTACCTCTCGACCGAAACCCTCATCGACCGCCTGCTGGTGCAGTATCGCCTGCGTTTCCACAAGGGGAAGGAACCCTTCGTGGTTGAGCAGCGCATATGCTGCACGGTCGAGGACGGAAAGCTCGCCGCCCTGGACCTGGGTTGCACAGGATGTCGCGCCGAGGGGGCTGAAACCGCGGCGAAAGGCACTCCATAAGGGCGCGAAGATCCGGCGGGGCGGCGCGTGCGCCAGGCCGTGAGGACACATTGCGTGGGTGTTGGTAGCGGGGGCCGGCCGCGCGGCGGGTCAGTGTTGTGGGGGTATCCCACACCCAGACGCCCGAGATGGCGTCCACGTAATT
>JBJKQV010000284.1:0-6401 GCA_046704985.1 Terriglobia bacterium | reverse complement strand
TCTCGAAGAACCTCAAGCGCTCTTCGCGCACCCGTTCCAGCTCGCGGCGCTTGGAGGGGCTGGTTTCGCGCGCGATGCGTCCCAGGGTGGCGGGATTGAAGTTGTCGTCGGCAAAGAGCATGCACCGGTAGCCGCGCGCGTAAAGCTCCAGCGCTTCCTCGATGATCTTTTCGGTCAGGCGCTGGCGCGGCTGGCGGCCGTCGGTCACCCACACGGAGCAGAAGCTGCAATTTTCCGGGCACCCGGCGACCGTCTGCACGGAAGGGAAGAGGTACTTGGAAGTGTCGAGGCGGTTCCAGCGCGCCTTCAGGAGCTGGTCGCCCGCCACGCGCCCGCCCACGTAGCGGCGCTGCAGTTTGCCGTCCAGAGCGTCGCGCATCACCTGCGGCCACAGCAGGTCGGCGTTGCCGGTCACCACCGCGTCGGCGCCCATCTCCAGCGGCTCGTCGGGAAAAATCGTCGCGTGCACGCCGCCCATGATCACCGTGGCGCCGCGGCGCTTGGCGGCGCGCAGCGTGCGGTAGCCGGAAAGGCAGTTGCCGGTGTTGATGCCGATGCCCACCACGTCGCCGGGGGAAATCTGCGCGGGGTCGAGGGCGGCGATGGTTTCGTCGACGATCACCGGCTCGCCCAGGAGCTCCGCAGGGGTGGCCTGCGCGAGCACGTAGAGCCAGCGCGGGGTGATGAAACTGTAGCCCATGGTGGAATTGGCGGGATTGATGAGGACGACTTTGGGCATCATGCCTCTTCTTCCTGCGGCCCTCGCGGCCACAGACGCGCCGGCGCCTCGACGCCCGGGAAAACACCCCCTCCCGCGGCGCGATGGCCTTGCGGTCTTCCTGCGTGCGGCCAGATGCGGATGATTCTCGATCCGGCTTGCTGCGGCCGGCGGCGGGGAAGGTGACTAGCCTATGCCTTGCACCCCTCGCGGCTTGGAAATCCCATCGGAGAACGGCACGCTTTCACGGCGAACACGCTCGGGCGCCCGCCGGTCGAGAGAGGGTGAGATTATTATGAGAGCCGATGCTCGTCCATCCTCTTCGCGCGTGGATTCTCAGAATGGATGACGCTTTACCCGCAGGGAGTATACAGAGGGGCGGGCGGTTTTCCTAATCTTTTTTCGGCCTCTCGCGCTCTGCCCCAACCGCTAGTAGTAGGGCAGTTAACTTGCCACCGCCGGCGATGATTTCGCCAGCCGGGATCGTAGCGGCGATTTTACATCGCCACGTCGGGAGTGGGGAGTGGCAATTGGGAAATAGGAAATAGGGAGCGGCGGGTCCCGCCGCCGACGGACGATGGAGGATTTATGATTCACATTTGCCGATTTTGAATCTCTAATTTGGTTTTCATACCCCCTAGCACCCAGCCCCCCCCACTCGCGTCTTTCTGTCCGACTCGCCGCTCCCGACTCCCGACTCCCGTTTCCTTTTCCGTTACCGGTCACTTTTCCCGCGTCACCTAGTTCGGTGTTGATTTTGACCTTCAAAAGGAATATATAGGCCCACAATAGGCTCATGGTAACGCATACGAGTTTCCCGGAGGCAATGCCCGCCCGCGGCCGTGCCGTCCAACTTCCGGGCTGCGCTGGTTCTTTGAATCCGGGGATGCCGAATACGAAGGGAGCTTTAACGCTATGGATACGAAGATTCGAATCAAGATGGGACCAATCGAAGTTGAGTACGAGGGTTCGGAGGGATTTCTGAAGGAGGGCTTACCAAAACTCATCGAAAGAGTTCACGAGCTCCATGGTAAGACCGAATCCGAAGGAGGGCCGCAAGGGACCGCCCCTAGCGTCCCTGGAGGTACAGTTCCGAAGTCGTCGACGGCGTCCATCGCGGCAAAGCTAGGCTGCAAGAGCGGACCCGATCTGCTCATCGCCGCCGGTGCACATTTCACTTTCTCCAAGGGACTTGAGACATTCACGCGTAAGCAGCTGCTTTCCGAAATGAAAACCGCCAAGGCTTATTACAGGAAATCTTACCGGGCGAACCTCACGAGCCACTTGAACGGATTAGTCAAGGCGGGAAAACTTAACGAGCCGTCGAACGAAACCTATTGCCTCGGTGTTGAAACAAGAAAGAGCCTGGAGGCACGCCTTGCTAAGTGAAGGCGATCTTCGAGAATCTCTGCACAAAAGGTTACTTGGGAGGCGCGAAGCGGTACTCGTGATTATGTCGGTCGACGCCGACGCTCCCAAGAGCATAGCGGCCATTAAGACCATTGCGAGGAAGGCAGGCTTTGCCGAGGTCACAAAATGGAACATTTCTGACATCCTTGCCAAGGCCAGAGGCCTAGTCATGAGGTTGCCGGAAGGGTGGTCGCTTACGGCGCGTGGCAGAACATTTGTGATGTCGCTCGACGTGTTCCCAAAGAGAAAGGGCCCTAGGGCCGTGAATGCTGTGGAGGAGCTCCGGAGTGCCGTCTCCGCTTTGCACGACAAAAACTGTGCAAAGTTTCTAGGCGAAGCGCTCGCCTGCTTCGAAGCCGAACTTTACAGGGCCTGTGTTGTTCTTTCGTGGGTTGGGGCCGTCGCGCTCTTGTACAGACACGTTGTCGCGAACTGCCTGCCCCTATTCAACGCGGAAGCCTCACGGCGGGACACTAAGTGGAAGCCGGCAAGAACGGCGGACGATTTGACGAGAATGAAGGAGTCAGAATTTCTAGACATAATCGGTGGCCCGCCACTTAGCGTGATTGGTAGGAACGTGAAGGAGCAACTCAAGAACAATTGTCTCCGTCTGCGGAATGCGTGCGGCCACCCTAGCTCGCTGGCTATAGGTGAAAACACCGTTGCTGCCCACCTCGAGATTCTGATCCTTAATGTGTTCTCGCGATTCTCGTGACTAGGTCGACGGAGGAAGCGGGTAGCGCTGACTTATTGTTTAAGTCCGCGACCTTTGTTCTTGGAAAATCGGAACCCGTCGCTGAGTTTCCGGAAACCATAAACTCAGCGATACCTGCGTTAGATAAGGAGTGAGGCGAATGGACGGGAATCATAATAACAACAGGGAGACGATCAGCTTGCCCGAGCTGCCTGAGGGGAAGGAGTTTGAGGAGTTTGTCGCCGCCTTTTTCCAGGCTGGCGGGTTCTTTGTCGAGAGGAACCTCATAGAACGAGGGCCGGCGGAAGTTCTGGAGTTGGACCTCGTGGCTACCATTTACGACGAGAGGGCTGCGGTCAATAGGCTCGTCGAGGCCAAGTCGAAGAGCTGGGGGTTCTCGGATCTCTTCAAGGTGCGGGGTTGGATGGACTACCTTGGATTCTCAACCGGGGCGCTTATTGCGAGGCAGGAGAGGGAAGACATGGACTTCATTTCCGCTATCGCAGGAAAGCTGGACATCGACTTGGTGTGCTTGCACGACTTGGCCGCGTCCGCTGAGGCCTTTTCCCCCATAATTCCCAATCCAGTTAGTCAAGAGTTTCATATCCCCATCTGGAGGTTTTCGTACTGGATTGAGCGCAACATGCTCGCGAGGCTCAAGCGTGAAAAGAGAACTAACACTTCCGAGAAAAGGTACAGGGCGCAAGACGAGTACCTCTCGGAGGTAAATAGCGGAGTTTTCTTTTCGAAAACTGTATTTGACCGGGTGCAACGTCTCTACTCGGCTTTTCAGAAATTCCCTCACATTATTGCAAAGACTGCTCACGAGATGCAGGGTGAGGATTTTGACGCAGACTACAAGAAGGTGCCGGCGGAGATTTTTGCGAGCACATGGTACGAGTGTTCGTACAACGATGTGCAAAGCGCCGCATACGTGGAGCACCGCGCACGGTTGGCGATCCTTAAGAACGCTGTGGACTACGAGCTGCTGCACAAAGCGAATCCCAGAGGGCTGCCTCCCGCGGGGGTCGCTAAGGTTGGCAGGAGAATCACGATCCCGATCCTCGACTTCCTACCTGAGTCCTTCCGCACGGCTGTGCGTGAAATCTCGGGACATAAGTATTTCCATCGGTATCCATCATTTTGGCAGTACTTTCTGTGGTTTTTCGGAGGGTTCATTTTAAAGGATTACGAGGACCAGGAATACCGGCTCCTCTCTGAATGCACGCAAATCCCAATCGACGAAATTCCAAGAGCTTTGGGGTCATATGCAACGCTATTTCCGGTCTCCGGCGGGTGGTTTGTTGATCTTCAGAATTCGAACATCCGCGTCATGAAGATGTTTCCCGTCCCGTTTATGGGCATAGGCGCGAACCTCCGGAGAGTGCACTACACGACGTCCGAAAAGTTCTCCGACCTGGAGCTCGAAGGCGCGCACACCTTGGACGATCTAATAAAGTGGAACAACCTTGCGTGTAAGGTCCTCAGAGAAGAGTTTTAGATGAGCGACGAGAGCCGCAGGGGGCGGCCGCTCGAACGGTGCGCCTGCGGCTCGTGAGGTCCGCGGGCGCTGAGGGTTCGCCAATACGCCAGGCTGTCCAGCCAACAAATTCCGAATGAGGAGGGAAGAGGGATGAGCGGAAACCTAGTAGACGCAATCGCAGATTTCCTCTGGTACTTCGAACTCGTATTCGACAACGATTGGGAAATGACGCGGACTTGCATACAGAAACCCGAATTCTACTTCTCAGACCGGGGTACATTCATTCGCCCAGGAGTCGAAGACGAGAGCAACAACTGGGGCAACAGGGGCTCACTCCTGGCATCGTACCGGCGGCTCAAGGACCTTTTGCCCGCGACCACCGATCGTCGGGGCAACCTGTAGCAACCAAGCCGGGCATCTGGCGACGCGCTGATGGGTATCTGCGCTGAGAGAGCGGTAGCCACGACACGCCCCGAAGGCAGTGGGAACCAGTGAAGAGTGAAGAGTGAACAGGGTGAAGAGCAGTGAACAGGGTAAGAAGCAGTGAACAGTGAACAGTGAACAGCAAGAGGACAGCGACAAAGGCAGTGAAGAGCAGTGAACAGCAGGGCGGGCAGGTGGCCGTTGCTGAATCCCGAATCCCGAAGTGGCGATGTAAATCCGAAGTTTCGGATCGCCGCTACAATCCTGAATCCCGACTCCTGAATCCCGACGTGGCGATGTAAAATCCGTCGGCTGACGGACAGGTCGCCGCTACAATCCCGACTCCTTCTTCTACTGCACCACCGCGAAGATATCGAAAATCTTGTTGTGACTATCGATGATGAGCGCCTTGCCCGCCAGCATGACGCGCGTATATCCGGAGGGCAGGGGCGGCAGTTGGCGGCTCAGTTCCTGGGGAAACGGCTCGACGCGCTTCTGCAAGCCCGGGGGCAAGGTGCCGTCGCGTTGCAGGTGGCGCTCCAGACCCGGCGGCAGATTGCCGTTCCGCTTGGCCAAGCCCGGCGGGAGGTTCCCGGTGTTTCGGGCGTAATAATCCCGGATGATGCTTCGGTCGCGCGAGCTGAATTCCGGAACGCCGCCGTAAGCAGCGGCGCCCTCGGACCGGCGCATCTCTTCCTGGCGATAGGAAGGTTGGGGCGCCGCGGGGCGGGAATATTCCTGGCGGCGCGGCCGGCTCTCGCTGGTGCGCTGAGAAGCCGGAGCGCGGTAAGCGCTGGAGGCCGTTCCAGCCACGAAGGTGAGCTCGGTTTCGGCGGGCAGAACGATTTCTTTTTTGCCGGTCATGTAAGCGCCCGCCGTGCCCGCTCCCGCGCCCACGCCGGCGCCGATGGCCGCGCCCTTTTTGCCGTCCAGCAGCGCGCCAATCAAAGCGCCCGCGGCCGCGCCGCCGCCAATCAGCTCGGCGTTGTGGACCAGGTGCGATTTGCCGTCAATGCGCAGCGGGCGCTTGGAAACCGAGGTCAGCTCCAGGGTGATCGAGGCGGGTTTCTTCAGGCGGCCGGAACTGACCGCTTCGAGCACGCGCCCGTTCACGCGCGCGCCGCGCGCCAGCAGCGTCTGCCCGCTGGAGGAAACTACCGCTTGGGCCAACGTGCCCGAAAAGGTTTCGCCCGCGCGCGCGGTCTCGGTCTGGAGCCGCTGGTTGAGGCGAACCTTGATCTCCGTGCCGGAAGGGACGCCCGCGTTGCGCTGCGCTGCCAGCGCACCCGCGCCCCCCAACATCCCGGCAAAAACCAGAAGGCTTACCGTCCCGAGAGGCAAACGTTTCATGGCGCCTCCTTTTCCTTTGCGCGTTGAAATCCCCATGCCCGGTTAGGTCCTGACCCCCAACATACACGCCGGCGCGCGCGAACGCAATGGGGGGAGAAGCAGTGAACAGGGTGAAGAACAGTGAACAGTGAACAGTGAACAGCAGGGGTCCGGTTCTGTAGCGGCGGATTTATTCTGCCACAAAGGCAGTGAACAGTGTGAAGAACAGTGAACAGTGAACAGGGAACAGGGAACAGGGTGAAGAACAGTGAAGAGTGAACAGTGAACAGCAGGGGGCCGGTTCTGTAGCGGCGGATTTATTCCGCCACAAAGGCAGTGAACAG
>JBJKQV010000283.1:0-2557 GCA_046704985.1 Terriglobia bacterium | reverse complement strand
ATATGGGCACGCTGTAGACGGCGCGTTTTGGGGTGGTTTTCCCAATTGTTAAGTTTAGGGTGGGACTGACTTAGTTACTTTTGTTTCCTTAAAAGGGGGGCCGGGGCGCCGCTCCCCAGCCCGCGCAAAAAGACGCCCACCATCCTGCAGATGGAGGCGGTGGAGTGCGGCGCCGCCTCGCTGGCCATGATCCTGGCTTATCACGGCCGCGTGGTGCCCCTGGAAGAGCTGCGCACGGCGTGCGGAGTCTCGCGCGACGGGTCGAAGGCCAGCAACGTGGTGAAGGCGGCGCGCACCTACGGCCTGATCGCCAAGGGCTACAAGAAGGAACCCCGCGATCTGCGCTTCATGCCCCTTCCCCTGATCGCCTACTGGAACTTCAACCACTTCCTGGTGGTGGAGGGTTTCAAGGGTCCGAAGGTTTACCTGAACGACCCGGCGATGGGCCGGCGGGTGGTGGACGCGCAGGAATTCGACGAATCGTTCACCGGCGTGGCCCTGGTCTTTGAAAAGGGCGAGGGGTTCCAGAAGGGCGGCGAGAAGCCCAGCGTCTGGCAACTGCTCCGCCGGCGCCTGCTGGGCAGCCGCGCCGCGCTCACCTACCTGGTGCTGGCCACCCTGGGCTTGGCCCTCCCCAACATCGTGGTCCCCGTCTTCTTCAAGATCTTTGTGGACAACTACCTGGTGAAGGGACTGCAAGGCTGGCTGGCGCCGCTGCTCCTGGCCATGACCGTGGCGGCGCTGCTCAAGGCGTTCCTCACCTGGCTCCAGCAGGGCGCGCTGATTCGCATGGAGTTGAAGCTGGCGCTTACCTCTAGCGGCAAGTTCTTCTGGCACGTGCTGCGCCTGCCCACGGAATTTTTCGCCCAACGCTTCGCGGGCGAGGTTGGCTCGCGCGTGCAGCTCAACGACCGCGTGGCCACGCTGCTCTCCGGAGGGCTGGCCACCAACCTGGTCAACATCCTGATCATCGGCTTTTACGCGGCGCTGATGTTCGTCTACGACCCGGTGCTTACTCTCATCGGGGTGCTGATCGCCGCCATCAACCTGGTGGCCTTGCGCATCGTCTCGCAGCGGCGCGTGGACGAAAACCAGCGGCTGCTTCAGCAGGAAGGAAGCCTGCTGGGCGTCTCCATGAGCGGCTTGCAGGTCATCGAGACGCTGAAGTCCACCGCCTCGGAATCCGATTTTTTCTCGCGCTGGGCGGGCTATCAAGCCAAAGTGGTGAACGCGCAGCAGGACTTGGGAACCTCCACGGCTTTTCTGACTGCTATCCCGCCTTTTCTTACCGCGCTCAACACCGCCGCCATCCTGGGGCTGGGCGGCCTGCGGGTGATGGACGGCTTCCTGACCATGGGCATGCTGGTGGCTTTCCAGAGCCTGATGGCCAGCTTCATCGACCCGGTCAACAAGCTGGTGGACCTGGGCAGCCAGATGCAGGAAGTCGAAGGCGATCTGAACCGCCTGGACGACACGCTCAATTACAAACCCGACCCGCAGATTGTGGTCAGCGCGCCGCTCAACGAGGCGGAGTGGCCGAACCAGCGCCTGGAAGGTTACCTGGAGCTGCGCGACATCAGTTTCGGGTACAGCCGCCTGGAGCCGCCGCTCATTACCAATTTCAGTCTCAAGGTTACGCCGGGGCAGCGCGTAGCGCTGGTGGGAGGATCGGGAAGCGGCAAGTCCACCCTCTCCAAGATCGTGGCGGGGCTCTACCCGCCCTGGTCTGGCGAAGTGTTGCTGGACGGTAAGCCTCGAGCCGGTATCCCGCGCAGCATCCTGAACAACTCGATAGCCCTGGTGGACCAGGATATCTTCCTTTTCGACGGCACCATCACCGACAACCTCACCCTCTGGGACGGCACGGTGGATCAGGCCACCATGATCCGCGCCGCCAAGGACGCGCTGGTGCACGAGGACATTACCAGCCTGCCGACCGGCTACGAGTGCCGGGTGGAGGAAGGCGGGCGCAACTTCAGCGGCGGGCAGCGGCAGCGCCTGGAAATCGCCCGCGCCCTGGTGATTAATCCCAGCCTGCTGATCCTCGACGAGGCCACCAGCTCGCTGGACGCGGAAACCGAGAAGATCATTGACGACCACCTCCGCCGGCGCGGCTGCACCTGTCTGATCGTTGCCCATCGCTTGAGCACCATCCGCGATGCCGACGAGATCATCCTGCTGGAGCGCGGCAAAGTGGTGCAGCGCGGCGTGCACGAGGAGATGGCGCGAGTGGAGGGGCCGTACAAGCGATTGATTGAGGCGTATTGAGCGCGGGGCGCCGCCCCGCGAGTGCGGACACACGGATGGACACGGAAAAGAACGCGGCCTTTGAAAATCCGCCCGGCGCCGCCACGCCGAAGTCCCTGGCGTCCTTCTCGCTGCACCAGCCCGGCCAGGTGTGGATGATCGGCGAGGGAAGCGTGGACGTGTTTTTGGTGGAGCGGCGGGAGGGAGTTCCGGCGGGCGCGCGCCACCACGTGGTGAGGGTCGAGGCGGGGCAGGCACTGTTCGGTTTTCGGGGCGTCCCCGCAGATGGCATGGGGCTGCTGGTGAATCC
>JBJKQV010000282.1:0-14162 GCA_046704985.1 Terriglobia bacterium | reverse complement strand
GCGCAACACGGCGCGCTTCCGCATGGCCGCCGAGGAGATGCGCGTGGGCAAAATCTCCGGCGCCACGGGCACCTACGCCCACCTGCCGCCTTCCGTCGAGAAGAAAATCTGCGCCAAGCTGGGCCTGAAGGCGGACCCCGCGTCCTCGCAGGTCATCCAGCGCGACCGGCACGCGTTCTACGTGGCCACGCTCGCGGTCATCGCCGCGTCGCTCGAAAAGATCGCGCTGGAAGTCCGCGGCTTGCAGCGCACCGAAATTCGCGAGGCGGAGGAGTTTTTCGCCGCCGGGCAAAAGGGTTCCTCCGCCATGCCCCACAAGCGCAACCCGGTGAGCGCCGAGCAGATCTGCGGCCTGGCGCGCGTGGTGCGCGCCAACGCCCAGGCGGCGCTCGAAAACGTGGCGCTTTGGCACGAGCGCGACATCTCGCACTCCTCGGTCGAGCGCGTCATCCTGCCCGATTCGACGATTCTCCTCGATTACCTGCTCGCCAAGACCGCCACGCTCGTCGAGAAGATGTTCGTCTACCCCAAGCGCATGCTCGAAAACCTGAACATGATGAAGGGGCTGATCTTTTCGGGACAACTGCTGCTGGATTTGACCGCCCAGGGCGCCTCGCGCGAAGACGCCTACCGCTGGGTGCAGCGCAACGCCATGCAGGTCTGGGAGACGCGCGAGGATTTCGCATCGCTCGCCGCCCGCGACCCCGACATCCGCCGCTATTTGAAACCTTCCGAAATCGCCCGCGTCTTCAACGTCAAGCGCTACCTGAAGCACGTCGATGAAGTCTTCCGGCGGGTGTTTCGAAAATAAGTTGTGAGCTCAACCGCGCGCCCAGGACTCACGCCCCGGCCCGCCTTTCCCGCGCGTGAGGTCATCCTGGATTTGCGCAGCGCACGAGCCGTGGGTGAGGGAGGCCCCGACTCGTCACTCAAATTGGATACACAAAAACTTGGAAATATGGTGTATGATAGAGGCATGAGCCGGACCAATATTGACCTTGACGAAGGGCTGATTCGCCGCGCGCGGCGCCTGACCGGACTGAAAACCAAGAAATCCGTAGTCCACCGCGCCCTGCAAACGCTGGTGCGCACGGAGGCCCGCAAGGGCATCTTGCGCTATTACGGAAGCGGGATTTGGAAGGGCGATCTGAAGGCCATGCGCCGGAGCCGCGTCGGTTGAGCGCTATTCTGGTGGACAGCTCCGTTTGGATTGATTTCTTCAGTCCGCGGCCGGGGCCCGCGGGCAAGGAGCTACGCCGCCTGATTGAGCAGAGCGAGCCGGTGGTGCTGGCCGGGGTTGTGGTGACGGAAGTGTTGCAGGGCCTCAGCCGAGACGCCGAGCAGATTGAGAGTTTTCTGCTGCAATGGGAGGTCCTCCAGCCGCGCGGCCCGGAGACGTATGTCCATGCCGCGGCGGTTTACCGGCTGGCCCGATCCCGGGGACTGACGCTGACGACCGTGGACGTGCTGATTGCCGCCCTCACGCTCGAAAACGGCGCAAGTCTCTTCACCCTCGACCAGGATTTCACACGCTTGGCCAAGATCGCCCCTTTGCAGCTCTATCAGTTCGGATAGGTTCGCACGTCGCCCGCGCCTTCAACGTCAAGCGCTACCTGAGACACGTCGATGAAGTCTTCCGGCGGGTGTTTCGAAAATAAGTTGTGAGCTCAAATCTACGCCCAGGGCTCACGCCCTGGGCCACCTTTTCCGCGCGGGATCTTTCCTGGGATGGCCCGCGGCGGGAGCCGTGGGCCGACGAGAAGCGCCAGCCCTTTATAGCCGATTAATCACGCTCGCCAAATAGCCGGCGCCGAAGCCGTTGTCGATGTTGACGACGGCGACGTTGGAGGAGCAGGTGTTGAGCATGCCGAGCAGCGCCGCGAGGCCGCGGAAGCTGGCGCCGTAGCCGACGCTGGTGGGCAAGGCGATGACCGGCACCGCAACCATGCCCGCCACCACGCTGGGCAGCGCGCCTTCCATCCCCGCCGCCACGATAATCACCCGCGCCTCCCGCAGGTGGCGGCTCTGGCGCAGGATGCGGTGGATGTTGGCGACCCCCACGTCGTAGATGGCGCGCACGCGGTTGCCCATCATGTCGGCGGTGATGACCGCTTCTTCGGCCACGGGAATGTCGGAAGTCCCGGCGCTGACCACCAAGACCCTCCCCTTGCCGCGAATCTTCGCGTCGCGGCGGATGGTGATGGCGCCGGAAAGCGCGTGGAACTCGGCGCGCTCGTCGAGCTGGCGAATGCGCCGGTAAATCGAGGGATCGCCGCGGGTGATGAGGATGTTGTGGCGGTGGCGCAACATGCGGCGCACAATGCCCGCCACCTGCGCGGGCGACTTGCCGCGCCCGAAGATGACTTCCGGAAAGCCCTGGCGCAGCGGGCGATGGTGGTCGATGCGCGCGTAGCCGATGTTTTCGAAGGGCAGGTGGCGCAGGCGGTCCACCGCCTTCTCGACGGGCAGCTTGCCCAGCCGCACGCGGCGCAGCATCTTGGCAATATCCTCGGGAGTCACGCCCGCCTCTTTTCCATTTCCGGCGCGCCGGCGGCGCCGGCGTCAAACGCCGGTCACAGACCGGCGCTACAGCAGTCGAGTATAGCAAGGTTGTGCGCCTTGCTTGACTTCGGATCGCGCCCCCGCTAGCATCGCTCGTGATGGCTTCTCGAGCGCGCGCCGCGAAAAAGACAATCGTGCTGGGCGTCACCGGCGCCAGCGGCATGCTTTTTGCCCGCCGCATGTTGAACCTGCTGGAAGCGGACCGGCGGGTGGGCAAGGTCCACCTGGTGGTTTCGGGCAGCGGGCTGAAGGTGATGCGCCAGGAGCTGGGCGCGGACGTTTCCAAGAGCGCCTCGCTGGCGCGCGCGTTGGCGGGCGGCGCGGCGCGCAAGACCGAGTATCTGCTCGACTCCGACATCGGCGCCTCGATCGCCAGCGGCTCCTACCGCGTGGACGGCATGGTGGTGATTCCCTGCACGACCGGCTGCCTGGCGCAGATCTCGAACGGCATCGCGCAGACGCTCATCGAGCGCGCCGCCGACGTCTGCCTGAAGGAGCGCCGGCGGCTGATCCTGGCGGTGCGCGACACGCCTTTCAGCCGCGTGCACCTCGTCAACATGCTGCGCGCGCAGGAAGCCGGCGCGGAGATTTTTCCCATCATCCCGGCGTTCTACAACCACCCCAAGACCCTGGACGATCTGGCGACGCAGTTCTGCTGCCGGGTGCTCGCGCACCTGGAGCTCGAGCAGGGCGCGCAATTCCGCTGGCAGGGCGAGCGGGCGCCCTCCCGCCCGCCGCGCTGAGACGCCATGGTTCATCCCATTCTCGGCTGGCTGGTCATCGTGCTCTCGCTCGTGGGGCTGGGCGACGCGGTTTATTTCACCCTCGCCTATTACGGGCGCGTCGAGCACTCGCGCTGGATTCCCGAGCTGCTCTGCGCGCGCGAGGGCTCGAACTGCGTGACGGTGGTCAAGACGCCTTACGCGCGGGTCTTCGGCTGGCCGAATTCCCTGTCCGGAATCGTCTACTACCTGGTGCTAATCGGCTGGAGCCTGCTTCCCGCGCCCTGGCTGCTGACGCTCGACGCGCGCGCCCCCGGGCTGTCGTTTCTGGTGCGCTTTCTGCTCATCGCCGTCGCGGTGGTGGCGGTGGTGCTGGGCGGCTATCTGGTCTACGCCCTGCGCGCCCGGCTGCGCATCGACTGCCCGCTCTGCTACCTCGCCCACGGCATCAACGCCGTGCTTCTGGTGCTGGTCATCCTCACCGCGTGGTAATGCCGACTGCTGTTGCCTCTCCTGATTCCAAACGTCAGGCCACGCCTTCAGGCGTGCCGTTTCGCTGAAGCCCTGCCCTGACGGCCCGGCCCACTCCGCGAGTTCGGCGGTGTGGCACGGAGAATTCCATCGCGCGGCGGGGCTGGGTTAGAATCAAAGGCAGCCATGAGCGACAACCTTCCCTCGACGGCGCCCGAAGGCGCGCGCGGCGCGCCCGCGGGGCTGCTGGGCAAAATCCGCACCACGCTCGAGATGATCAAGTTCGAGCACTCGATCTTTGCCCTGCCTTTCGCGCTGACCGGAGCGATGCTGGCGGTGCGCGGCTGGCCCAGCTGGCGGCAGGTTTTCTGGCTGATCGTGGCCATGGTGGGAGCGCGCAGCGCTGCCATGGCGTTCAACCGCATCGCCGACGCCAAGCTCGACGCCCTAAACCCGCGCACGCAATCGCGCGCCCTGCCGCTAGGGCAGTTGAGTGTGCGCTTTACCGCCGGGTTTACCGTCGCCGCGTGCGGGCTGCTGGTGCTGGCGGCGTGGGAGCTGAATCCCCTGGCCTTCAAGCTTTCGCCCGTGGCCCTGGCCATCCTGCTCGGTTACTCCTACACCAAGCGCTTTACGCTGGCCTCGCACCTGGTGCTGGGCTTCTGCCTGGGGATGTCGCCGCTGGCCGCCTGGATCGCCCTGCGCGGCGACCTGAGCGTGAGCGTGCTGCTGCTGGGCGCCGCGGTCACATTGTGGGTCGCGGGGTTCGACATCATCTACGCCTGCCAGGACGTGGAGTTCGACCACCGCCTGGGGCTGCACTCCATTCCCAGGCAGTACGGCATCCGCGCGGCGCTCTACAGCTCGGCGGCGTTGCACGCGGCGATGCTGGGGCTGCTGGTGGAGGTGGCGCGCCTCGAGCACCTGGGCTGGATCGCGCTGGGGGGCCTGGCGCTGGTGGCCGCGTTGCTCGCCTACGAGCACGCGATCGTCCGCCCCTCGGACCTGTCGCGCGTCAACGCCGCCTTCTTTACCATCAACGGCTACATCAGCGTGCTCTTCTTCCTCACCTGGGCCGCGGATTTATTGGTCCATCGAGTAGTCGGGTGAGATGTCCCGATTATTGCAGCCGGGTGGGGACCTGCATTTCCTGGAAGACCAGGGAATCGAAGATGGCGAGGACGTTCTTGCGGTAGGCGAGGGCGCGCTCGATGATCACCTGGTAGCGGGGGTCGCGGAGCGCCAGGCGCTGCCAGCGCGTGCGCACGCTCGCGGGCACGTCAATGTCGGCGCGCAGCTTGGCGAGCGGATAGCCGCGCAGGAAGAGGCCGTAGAAAAACACCGCCTCGTGCTTGGGTTCGCCCAGTTGTGGATCCGCCGCGTACATGGTTCTGCACTCGTACCTCGAACAAAATTCTAAAACGGGAGGCGCATCTGGCCAAGAATTTTTGAGCGGCCGCCCCAAAACCTAAACCCCATCCTAAACCCTTTGTCAAGCCCTTAGCCAATAAAAATGCGGCTCCGCGAGGGTTGGAGATTTCGCCGGACGGCCCCCGCACGCCTTCCCGGCCCGCCGCCGATTTGCCGAAACCGCTAGGCGAGGAAGCAAGCCCGGCGCTCCGAGGGCTCGCGGCGGCCCGCCATTGAAAACCCGCGCCGGGGGCTGTAAAATTGAAGTTTCCACCGCGGGGCGTTTCAAGGAGCGGGTTATTGATGTCCAAGCTGCGTGTGAGCGACGAAAGACTGGAGCCGCTGGCCGAGAAGGTGCTGGCCGGCGAGCGGCTGACCTTTGACGAAGGCGTGCTGCTCTACCGCTCCCCGGACCTGCTGGGGGTGGGGGCGCTGGCCCACCACGTGCGCGAGAAGATGCACGGCAAGCGCACCTACTTCAACGTCAACCGCCACCTGAATCCCACCAACGTCTGCGTGGCCAGTTGCAAGCTCTGCGCTTTCGGGCGCAAGCCCGGCGGTGAGGGCTCCTACACCATGGCCCTGGAAGAGGCCTGGCGCGTGGCGGGCGCCGGGTGGTCGGAAGAAGTGACGGAATTCCACATCGTGGGCGGGCTGCACCCCGACTTGCCCTTTCAGTATTACCTCGACCTGCTGCGCGGGCTCAAGGAGCGCTTCCCCACCGTCCACCTGAAGGCCTTTACGGCGGTCGAAATCGGCTACTACGCGCACATCACGCAGATGCCCATCAAGGAAGTCCTCAAGCAGATGAAAGAGGCGGGGCTCGATTCGCTGCCGGGCGGCGGGGCGGAGATTTTTGCCCCCGAGGTGCGGCGGGTGATCTGCGACCACAAGATCGGCGCTTACACCTGGCTGAAAGTGCACCGCCTGGCGCACGAGATGGGCCTGCGCTCGACCGCCACCATGCTTTACGGACACATCGAGAGCGACGAGGACCGCGTGGACCACCTGCTGCAACTGCGCGGCCTCCAGGACCAGACGCAGGGCTTCCAGACCTTCATTCCCCTGGCCTTCCATCCCGCCAACACCGAGCTGGGCAAGATGGTCAGCTGGAGCGAAACCTCGGGGTTCATGGACCTGAAGAACGTGGCGGTGGCGCGCCTGCTGCTCGACAATTTCCCCCACATCAAGGCCTACTGGATCATGATGACGCCGCGCGTGGCGCAAGTGGCGCTGCGCTTCGGCGCCGACGATCTGGACGGCACGGTGGTGGAGGAGAAGATCTACCACGACGCCGGCGCCGAGACCCCGCAGGGCATGACCCGCCCGGAATTGCTGCGCCTCATCCGCGAGGCGGGACTCGAACCCGTCGAGCGCGATACCCTCTACCGCGCCGTGCACCGCAACGAGGCGTCCCTCACCGTGGAAGCCAGAAATTAGAAACTGGAAAATGGGGTTGCGCCCTGTTCAGCGGCGGGAGTAGGCGCGCAGGGGCGCCGAGGAGTCCCCGCGCATCTCCGCCAAGTTGCCCTTCCAGAGCCCGCGGCCGAAGAAGCCGCGCAAGGACTGAATCCGGCGCACCCGCAGGACCTCCTCCAGGGCGCGGTTGACGGTGGCGGAATAGGTCTTGGAGCCCAGGACGCGCGTGGCCTCATCCAAGAGTCGAGCATCAAGGTCAAGACGTATGCGTTTCATAGAAACAGGCTATCGGAAAATCTCCAACCCCACAAGCCGTTGCGAGCAGGCCTAGGCGTTCTCGACCCCCGGCGGGTGCAGGTCCAGGTAGCCGGGCGGGAATTGCGGGGCGGGGCGCCGCCACGCCCGCCACACTTCCCAGGCGAGCAAGGCGTAGACGGGCGCGTACTCGAGCGCCACGAGCAACGGCGTATCGCGGTAGAGCCCTCCGGCGGCGTAGGCGGCCACGGGCGCGTAGCCGAGCGTGCAGGTGACGCTCATGAGCAGCCCGGCGCGGCTGGGATAGAAGCACAGGAAGGGAATCAGCCAGGTGAAGTACCAGGGAAAGGCGTCGGGCGAGAGCGCCAGCAGGGCGGCGAATATCACCAGGGCGGCGCGCAGGGGTTCGAGGCGCTTCTTGAGGGTGTAAGCCAGCACCGCCAGGAGCAGCGCCCCGGCCACTAACTCCGCCTGGGTCTTGGAGTTACCGGCCGCAAGCAGTAGGCGGAACAGGCTGTCGTTATTTTCCCAATGTTGGGCGAAGCGCCCCAGCCCGCCGAGCAGGTGCCGCCCGGCGCTCAGGAAGGGCAGGTAGCCGAGCACCACCAGCCCGGCAAAGATCGCGAAGTAAACCCGCCGCGTGCGCTTGAGGAAGCCCGGCACAAGCAGCAGGGGAAAAAACTTGGCCAGAAAAGAGAGCGCCAGGAAGGCGATTGACAGCTTGGGCCATCCTTTTATAATGAAAAGGCACGCCGCTAGGAGTGTGAATATCGCCAGCGAGTCATGGTGGCCGGACAAGGCGAAGGCCACAATCACCATGGGATTCCAAGCGTAGACGACCACGCGCTCCAGGGGCTGCCCGCGGGCGGCCAGCAGGAGCAGAAGGAAGATTAAGCAGGCCAGGTCGCAGGCCGTGTAGAACCACTTGTACCCGCGCACGCTGCGCAGCCAGGAAAAGCTCAACTCGCTGAGGGGCGGATAAACGGTGGGCGTGAGCCTGCCGCCCGTGATAGGATGCGCGGCATCCTGAAAGCCCCGGAGGCCGGGCGCGGCGGGAAAGGCCCGGTAAGGGTTCAGGTGGGCGCGCTGGATGCGCCCCTCCCACTGGTAGCGGTAAACGTCTTCGGAAAGGGTGGGAGCGACGGGCAGCAGCACCAGGCGGAAGGCCACCGCGCCGCCCAGCACCAGGAGCAGTACCAGCGGCCCGCGGGCGCCGCGCTCGACGGCATAGACGGCGGCCAGGTAAAGGGCCCCGGCGGCCAGCGTCAACCCCACGAACTCCGGCACGCGCGCGGCCAGAGGGGGATGGCGGGCCAGCCAGTGATAAATGGCTAATAGCGCCGCGGCTAAGGCCAGCAGGCCCGCCGCCCGCGCCCAGGACAGCCCATGAGAGGCGGAATGCATCTTATATTCCTGAGCCGTCAGGAGTCTCCCCTCCGCCCGCGCTCCAAGTCTGAGGTCTGATGTCCACTTTTCTTCTGGCTTTCATCTTCGCACCACACAACCCCGTGGTGCACTATTTCTCTCTGATCTTCCGCAAGGATCCGTTCCGGGGGCTCTACCAGCCCAACGCCTTTGACCTGTCGATTCTGATTCCCTACTTTACCATTCTCGGCATCCTATCCATTTACGGCCTGCACCGCTACTACCTGACCTACCTCTACCTGAAGAACAAGCACAAGGCGCCGCAGCCGGCGGGAGAGTTCGAGCAGCTGCCGCGCGTCACCGTGCAACTTCCCATCTACAACGAGCGCTACGTGGTGGACCGGCTGCTGGAAGCGGTGACGCAGTTCGATTACCCGCGCGAGTTGCTGGAGATTCAGGTGCTGGACGACTCGACCGACGAGACGCACCTGGTGGCCTCGCGCCTGGCGGCCGACTACGCGCGCGCCGGCTACCCCGTCACCTGCCTGCACCGCGACAACCGGGAGGGTTTCAAGGCCGGAGCGCTGAAGGCGGGAATGGAGCGCGCGACGGGCGAGTTCATCGCCATCTTCGACGCCGACTTCATCCCCCCCGCCGACTTCCTGCGCCGCGCCATCCACTACTTCACCGACCCGCAGGTGGCCATGGTGCAGGGGCGCTGGACCTGGATCAACCGCTCCTACTCGAACCTCACGGAGGTGGAGGCCATCCTGCTCGACGGCCACTTCGTGATCGAGCACGGGGCGCGGAATTATTCCGGGCGCTTCTTCAACTTCAACGGCACGGCGGGCATGTGGCGGCGCTCGGCCATTGACGACGCGGGCGGCTGGCAGCACGACACGCTGACGGAAGACACCGACCTCAGCTACCGCGCCCAGTTGCGCGGCTGGAAGTTCGTCTACAACCCCGACCTCGTCTGCCCTTCGGAACTGCCGGTGGAGATGAACAGCTTCAAAGCCCAGCAGGCGCGCTGGGCCAAGGGGCTGATCGAGACGGCGCGCAAGCTCCTGCCCACCATCTGGAAGAGCGACGTGCCCTTCGCCGTCAAGGCGGAAGCCACCATGCACCTGACCGCCAACATCGCCTACCCGCTGATGATCCTCTTTTCGCTCATCCTGCTGCCCGCCATGATCGTGCGTTTCTACCAGGGCTGGTTCCAGATGCTCTACCTCGACCTGCCCATGTTTATCGCCGCCACCTGCTCGTTTTCGACCTTCTACATGGTGGCGCAGCGGCAGCTCTATCCGCGCGGCTGGCGAAAGTGCATCAAGTACCTGCCTTTCCTGATGTCCACGGGCATCGGCCTGGCGGTGATGAACACCAAGGCGGTGATGGAGGCGCTCGTGGGGCACCGCTCGGAGTTCGTGCGCACCCCCAAGTACGCCGTCGACCACCGGCAGAACGGTTGGGAGCAGAAGAAGTACGTGCGCCGGCGCCACGGATGGATTCCCCTGGTGGAGCTGACGCTGGCCGCCTACTTCCTGGGCACCATCGTCTACTCCTTCCAGATTCAGAACTACCTCACCACGCCTTTTCTGGCCCTGTTCCTGATCGGCTACGCCTACATGGGAAGCATGTCGCTGCTGCAAACCCCCTTGCGGCGGCTCTGGAGAGCCGTACCCGCGCTGCTGCGCCCGCGCGCCGTCGAGCCCGCGACCTTCTAAACAGGCTTTCGCCCCCTCTTGAGCGCCGCCCGGGCGGCCAAACCGGCCGTGTGCCCGCCCCGCCCGCCGGCCGAGAGGCGCTTTCCATATCAAGCCTTTACGGGTTAAAATAGCGGGGTACCCTGGGGTCAGACGGGCCGGCGCGGGGGTGTGTCCCCGCGGGCAGGGGAGTTTGTCTTTTTAGCGAACCGGAAATGTTCGACACGCTGCAGGAAAAATTCGACAAGGTTTTCAAGTCGCTGCGCATCCAAGGGGTGCTCAACGACGAGGTGATTGACGAAACCTTGCGCGACGTGCGCCTGGCGCTGCTGGAAGCGGACGTGCACTTCCAGGTGGTGAAGGAGTTGCTGGAGCGCGTGCGCGTGAAGGCGCGCGGCGAGGAAGTGCGCGCGAGCTTCAGCCCCGCCCAGGAAGTGGTGCGCATCGTGCGCGACGAGCTGGTCGAAATCCTCGGCCACGACGCGGCGCTGCTCACCTTCTCCAAGGACTTCCCCACCGTCTTCCTGATGGTGGGCCTGCAAGGCTCGGGCAAGACCACCACTTCCGGCAAGCTGGCGCGCTTTCTGGCCTCCCGGCGCAAGCGGCCGATGCTGGTTTCGACGGACGTTTACCGCCCCGCGGCGCGCGAGCAACTGGCGGTGATCGCCCAGGCCATCGGGGTGCCGTGCTTTCCCGGCGAGGGCATGAACGAGCCCATCGAGCTGGCCGCCGCGGCGCGCAAGGACGCCGCCGACCGCGGCCACGACGTGCTGATCGTCGACACCGCCGGGCGCCTGCACATTGACGAGCAGTTGATGCAGGAGGTAAGCGAGCTGCGCACCCGCCTGCGTCCCAGCGAAGTGCTGCTGGTGGCCGACTCGATGCTGGGCCAGGACGCGGTCAAGAGCGCCGGGGAGTTTCACGAGCGCCTGGGAACCACCGGCGTGGTGCTCACCAAGCTGGACGGCGACGCGCGCGGCGGCGCGGCGCTTTCCATCCGCCACGTCACCGGCCAGCCCATCAAGTTCATCGGCGTGGGCGAGAAGTACGACGCCCTGGAGATTTTCTATCCCGACCGCATCGTCTCGCGCATGTTGGGCATGGGCGACATGCTCTCGCTCATCGAGAAGGCGGAAGCCAAGATTGACCAGCAGAAGGCCCTGGAGGTCCACAAGAAGATCCAGACCGACACCTTTACGCTGGAGGATTTTCGCGACCAGCTGCGCCAGGTGCGCTCGATGGGGCCGCTCGACCAGATGCTGGGCATGCTGCCCAAGGTGGGGATGTTCAAGGACGCCGGCAAGGTGCACGTGGACGAGAAGGAGCTGGTGCACATCGAGGCGATCATCAACTCCATGACCCCGCAGGAGCGCGCCCGGCACGAGATCATCAACGGCCGGCGGCGCAAGCGCATCGCGCGCGGCAGCGGCACCACCGTGCAGCAGGTCAATCAGTTGCTCAAGCAGTACTACCAGACCAGCAAGATGATGAAGTCCATGAGCAAGGGTTTGCTGGGGAACGCTTTCGGGCGAAGGAAAGCGCCCGTCCGCTGACGGGCGGCCGGAGGGCTCGCCCCCGGCGCTTGAATTCGGGGGTCCGTCGCGGACGGGCCCCGTCAAATATCGGACCGGCCCCCGGGGCCGGCCGCGCATCTAAGAAGGGGGACGGTTTGCTGAGAATTCGACTGGCTCGCACAGGAGCCAAGAAAAAAGGCAGTTACCGGATTGTGGTCATCGAAAAGGAGCGGGCGCGCGACGGCCGCTTTGTGGAGATTCTGGGCCATTTCAACCCGCGCCGGAATCCTCCCGAGCTGGTGGTGAAGCACGACCGGCTCACCTACTGGCTGGGCCGCGGGGCTCAGCCATCCGAGACCGTACGCGGCTTCCTGAAGCAGACTCCCGCCGCTTAGGCGCGGGAAGCCGGGCGAACGGTTCGTAGGCAGTGTCCGTCGCTGGACGGACGGGCCGAGGCACGGGCGCCGCCGCTCCCAGATTCTGTTGCACGCTCGATCGACGCCATGTTGGCACACCGCACGCGTGAAGGGAGGGCCCGATGAAGGAGCTGATTGAAGCGATCGCGAAGGCGCTGGTTGATAATCCTGATCAGGTGTCGGTGCAAGCTGTGGAGGGCGAGCAAGTGACGATTCTGGAGTTGCGCGTGCACCCCTCCGACCTGGGCAAGGTGATCGGCAAGCAAGGACGCACCGCCCGCTCCATCCGCACCATTCTGGGAGCGGCGGGCATGAAGCTGAAGAAGCGTTTTACCCTGGAGATTCTGGAATAGGCGGCCCGCCGGCCGGCGGGCGCCGGGAGGTGGGGCGTTGCCGGATTCGGAACGCTTCCTGAGCGTGGCGCGCATCGCCAGGCCCCAGGGGCGCCGGGGCGAGGTGGCGGCGGAACTGCTCACGGATTTTCCCCGGCGCTTTGACGGACTGCGCCGGGTCTTTCTGGAAGGCCCCGGGGGCGCGGAAGCCTTCGAGCTCCAGAACGCCTGGCCGCACAAAGGCCGCATCATCCTCAAGTTCTCCGGCGTCGAGACCATTTCCGACGCCGAGCGGCTGCGCGGCCGCACGGTGCTGGTTCCCCGCGAGGAGCGCGTGGAGCTTCCCCGCGGGTCCTATTACCTCTGGGAGCTGGAAGGCTGCCGGGTGGTACGCACCCGCGAGGGGAAGGAAGAAACCGTGGGCACGGTCCGGGGCGTCGAGCGCACCGGGGGCGTGGACCTGCTGAAGGTCGAGCGCGAGGCGGGGCGCGAGGTGCTGATTCCCCTCGCCGAGACCATTTGTACCCGCATCGACACCGGCGCCAGGATTATCGAGGTCGACCCGCCGGAGGATTTGCTGGAGTTGAACGCCTAGGATGATTTTTGACGTCATCACCATCTTTCCGGAATTCTTCTCGAGCATCCTCGAGCACGGGCTGCTGAAGCGGGCGCGCGCCGGGGGGCAGGCGGAGTTCCGGCTGCGCGACCTGCGCGATTTTACCGACGACCGGCACCGCACCGTGGACGACCGGCCGTTCGGCGGCGGGCCGGGGATGGTTTTCAAGCCCCAGCCGATTTTTCAGGCCGTCGAGGCGCTGAGGAGCGAGGGCGGGCCGCTGCGCGTGGTGCTGCTTTCGCCGCAGGGCCGCCTGCTCACCCAGGCGCTGGCGCAGGAATTGGCGGGCGCCGGACGCCTGGCGCTCATCTGCGGGCGCTACGAAGGCGTGGACGAGCGCATCACCGAGCACGTCGCCGACGAGGAGATTTCCATCGGCGATTACGTGCTGAGCGGCGGCGAACTGCCCGCCGCGGTGCTGATGGAAGCGGTGGTGCGGCTGATTCCCGGCGTACTGGGCAACGAGGAGTCGGCGGAGCAAGACTCCTTCGCCGGCGCCGCGCAGGCGGCCGGGGAAGGCGCGGCGGGCGGAGGGGTGCTCGATTCCCCCCACTACACCCGCCCGGCGGAGTTCAACGGCTGGAAGGTTCCGGAGGTGCTGCTCTCCGGCAACCACGAAGAGATTCGGCGCTGGCGGCGCCGGCGGGCGCTGGAAAAGACCTGGCGCGTGCGCCCCGGGCTGCTGGAGCGCGCCGCCCTGAGCGGCGAAGACCGGAAACTTTTGGAGGAGATTCGACGCGCGGCGTGCCAACCCGCCGCGCTGTAGCCCCGGAGCGCGCGGCCCGTCCGCGCACGCCCGGAAGCGAAGAGTTCAAAAAAGGAGAACTGATTGTATGACCGTGCTCGATAAGATCGAACAGAAACAGTTGAAGAAGGACCTGCCCTCGTTCCGCGCCGGAGACGCCGTGCGCGTGCACGTGAGGATCAAGGAAGGCGACAAGGAGCGCATCCAGGTCTTCGAGGGCACGGTGATCAGCCGCCGCCGCGCCTCCAACCACTCCACCTTCACGGTGCGCAAGATCTCCTTCGGCCACGGCGTGGAGCGCATCTTTCCGCTGCACTCGCCGGTGATCCAGAAGATCGAGGTAGTGCGTCCCGGCCGCGTGCGCCGCGCCAAGCTCTATTACCTGCGCGGGCTGCGCGGCAAGGCGGCGCGCATCCGCTCCGCCCGCACCGACCAGCAATCCTAAGCCCTCGCAGGCCCTCCGCCGTCCGTGCGGCGGGCCGCGGTGGATGTCCTTTCACGGCCGCCCTCAGGACCTTTCCCGGGGCGGCCGAAGCCTTTTCCCCGCCCCGCGCCCGCCGGGTGTATACTTTCAATTCTTCGGGCATCACCCAGAAAACCAATCCTGTGCGGGAGGAACCATGAGTCTGAGC
>JBJKQV010000281.1:0-22239 GCA_046704985.1 Terriglobia bacterium | reverse complement strand
GGTGGCGGCGCTCGAAGCAAGGCTGGCCCGCGACGAGGCACGGCAAAAGGCCACAAGCGCAAAACTGGCGCGCATCGTTCGGCGGCAGAAGAAGCAGGAACTTGCGCGCGTGCAATTCTAGGAGGACTCGAACGGTTTTCATTGGAATTATTCTGGTAGATTGCCGGGCGAAGCACCGGCATGCCCGGGCGGGGCCAACCTGTGCCGTGGGTGAGGCTGTCGCCTGTCCGCCCAAGGCAGATTTACGCCCGCGGCCAACCTGCCGCGCCGGCGGACGCAGCGCGAAGCTCCGCGTATCAGCGGTGTCCGCAATCGGTTAGAATGAATCGAGGGCTGGAGTGCGATGATTCACGAAATTCTTCCCGTGGGAATGCTGCAGTGCAACTGCTCGATTGTAGGCGACGAGCGGACGGGCGAAGCAGTGGTGATCGATCCCGGCGACGAGGTCGAGCGCATCGAGCAAGTCCTGGCGCGCCACAAGCTCAGGCCCAAGTATCTGGTGGTCACGCACACGCACATGGACCACTTGGGCGGACTGGCGCGCTTGCAGCAGGCGACGGGCGCGGCGGTGATGATGCACGAAGCCGACTGGCCGATGTATCGCGACCTGGGCGGCCTGGGGCCGATGTTCGGCCTCGAGGCGCCGCCGGTGGCCGAGGTGAGCCAGTTCCTGAAGGCCGGCGACCGGCTGAAGTGGGGCGGATTGGAGATGGAAGTGATGCACACGCCCGGGCACTCGCCCGGCAGCCTGTCGCTCTACCTGCCGGGCACGGAGCAGCGCCTCTTCAGCGGCGACACGCTCTTTCAGGGCAGCATCGGCCGCACGGATCTGTGGCGCGGCTCCTACAAGCAGATTCTGCAATCCATCCGCGAGCACCTGCTGGCGTTGCCCGATGAGACGCCGGTCTTCCCCGGCCACGGGCCCTCCACCACCATCGGCCAGGAACGCGCTACCAACCCTTTCCTCATTCGCGGCTGAGCCGAGCCGCGCGACAACACGCCTTGCGCTTTGGCGCGTGACGGGTCGGTTCTTGTTAGGGAAAACCAAAACATTCTCACGCCAAGACGCGACGGCGCCAAGAAGAAGTTCTGGTTTCTACTTTCCGGCTTGTGGCTTCTGGCTACTTTTCTTCAGATACGGCAGGATGGCGCGGAATTCCGGCGTGCCGCTGCGGCCGAGGAGTTCGTAGAGCATCATTTCGGTGGAGCTCATGACGGCGCCGGCGCGCTCCATGCGCGCCAGTCCCACGCGCCAGTTTTCCGCCGTGCGCGAGGAAACTGCGTCGGCGGCCACGTGCACGAGGTAGCCGGCTTCGAGCGCTCCCAGCACCGTCTGGGCGACGCAGATGTGGCTCTCGATGCCGGTCACGAGCAGGGTGTTGGCCTGCGGGGCGCGCTCCTTGAGGCGTTGGACGAACGACTGCTCGCCGAAGCAGCCAAAGCTGGTTTTGTCGAGGGGCTCGGCGCCGGGAACGAGCGAGAGGATCTCGGGCACCGTCACGCCCAACCCCGCGGCGTTCTGAGTGGTGAGGAGCGTCGGCAGGCGCAAAGTCTCCGCCACGCGCAGCAACAGTTGAGCGTTGGCGGTCACCCGCGGCGCTTCAAAGATGGCGGGCAGCAGCTTGGCTTGCAGATCAATCACTACCAGCGCCGCCGATTTCCGGTCGAGGAGTTGCGATGAGCTGGACATAGCCGCTAGTGTATCAGGTCTTGTGCCGACGGGTAGGCGGGGCTCGGCGAAACTCGGCGGTACTCAGCGCGACGTAGCGCCACGCGCTGTGCTATGGTGGGGGCGCGGGCGAATCATGCAGACTCCGGACCAACGAAGCAAGAAGTTTGCCGCGCGCAAGGTGTTTCGCGGCACGCAGGCGATCTTCGGCGAGCGCAAGCACTTGCAGGAAGTTCTGCGCTCGCTCCAATCCGCGCGGCTGCCGCGCACGCGCAAGCAGCGCGAGTTCGCGGCGCTGCGCAAGCTGATCGCGGCGCGCACCGCGGAGCTGAACCGCGTCGCTCCCGGCTGGGACGGCAAGTTCCGCCGCGCCCAGGATCCGCGCACCCCGGCGCGGGCGCTCCAGCGTCTGGGCGAGGCGCTGGCTGCGGACGATTACCTGCTGGCACGGGTGCTCAGCGAGCACCCCGCGGCCCCACCAGAGCTCCTCGAGCGCCTGGCCGCGCACCCTTACGCCGCCGTGCGCGAGAACGTGGCACGCCATCCCGCAACGCCCGAACCCGTCCTGCGCCGCATGGCCGCGAGCGCCCGCGAGCCGCTCTGGTTTCTGGTGGCCTGCAACCCTTCGGCCCCCGCCGACCTGCGCGCCCGGCTGCGCGCGCGCATGAAGCAAGCCCCCGAACGCACCGCCTAGGACGTTTCTCAATAAAACCGGTTGATGTCGCGTAGGCTCAGCGCGCCGGCGCCTCGGCGGCGGGCGGAAGGTAGTGGACGTGGAACTCGGCCTTCTGTTTGGCCGCCAGGCCATCGAGGATGAGCTGGTGGGGTGAGAGCTTGCGGTAAGGGCCGCCGTCGACGGAAGCGACGGCGCGCGAGAACTCGAAGGTGAGACCTTCGACGGCCTGCGGCGCCTCGACCCGCAGCAGCACCTGGTCAGGGTCGGGCGTGGGCTCGACGCTCCAGCGCACCAAGTCGCGGGCGCGCCAGAAGCGCGCGAAGTCGAGCAGGTCGGAGACTTCCACACCGGCGGGAAGTTGCGCGAGGAGCGATTTCTCAGCCGCCACGTCGCGCTCGGGATCGAGGGTGCGAACCAGCAGCACGGTGACGGCGCCGTTGGCGGCGTTATCGGCAATCACCTTGAGCGCCTCGGGAAGGTGCCCGGCGAGCGGCGGTGGGCCGCTTTGCAGGGTCACCGGAAACTCATAAATCGCAGTGTCTTCGGTCATGCCCAAGCCGAGAGAAAGCCGATAGGGAAAATTGCTGAGCACGTCGCCGGCGGTAAAGGAAGAATCGAACTCGTAGCCGCTGCGCTCCAGGGCTTCGGGCAGGTCCGAGGGATGGCGCGAAGCCTGGGTGCGGAAGATGCGGGTCTGCCTGCCGGGAAGCTCGCCATCGAGGAGCGACTTGCTCACCCGCACTTCCCCGAAGACCGTACCGCCTGCGGTGTCGGGCCGGTAGTTCGCCAGCGTCTCCCGCCCCGTCCCCAGCGGGTACTGGTCGAAAGCCTGGGGGCGCATCACGCCGCCGCTCTCGATGTCGAACCCTTGCGACTTCAGCCGGCTGAGGAGTTTCAGGTCGCCGCCGCGAAACAGCGCCGGGATGCCACCGGCGCTCAACAGGCGGGTTTCTACGAACAGGGTGCTGCGCAGGTGGTGGCGCTCCTCCATGTTCACGAATTCGGAAAGGCCGCGAAAGGACGCCTGGTTGTCAACGTCGTGGGTGAGCAGGAGCGCAGAGCGCCGGCCGCTGGGGATGGTGGCCAGGCGCACCGCGCCGGGCGTGGCGGCCTCGTACCAGGCACGCAGCATGAGCATCCAAACGTCCGCGCCGGGTTCGAAGGCGTTAACCACGTGCCGCGCCGCGTCGTAGTCGCGGTCGGCCTGGCTGCGCGCCGTCACGTCTTCCAGGCGCAGCGCGCAGAGGTAGGTCTTGCCCTTGCCCTGCGACTTCTCGAGCAGCGCCGCCGTGCCGTCCTTGAACATCGCCAGCACCTGCGAAGTGCCGTCGCCCTGGTAACCGTTGGTCCAGAAGATCTGGTCGATGCGCGGCGAGCCGAGCGCAACTTCCATCTCCTGCGGCTGATCCAGGTAGCGGAAGATCGGGTCGGCGGGAGTGATGAAAGTGATTTGATGGCGCGACCGGCTGGGCTCGTAGCCGCGGAAGCCGAACAGGGGCTTGAGGCCTCCCCACAAGACGTTCTGCGCATACACCTGCCCGCCGTTCTGAACGTATTCGCTGAGGTGCTTCACCTGCTCCTTGGTCAGCATGCCCCCCACCACGGTGGGATAGATCACCAGCATCCGGTGGCGCAGCGCCTGGTCAAAGTCGGTGGTGAAGAAAAACGGAATCCCCATCTCGCGGAAGGCGTGAATCAGCCCCAAACAGGGAGGGTTGGGCTTGGTGAGCAGTACAGCAACCTGCAGAGGAAAAGATTCCGGGTAATCGTTCACCGGGTCGGTGGGCTGGCGCTCCAGCGGGGCGATGGGAACCTGCGCCGCGCGCAGGTGCGGGGAGGAATAGTAACGCAGCCCGACCAGCGCCGCGGCGATGAGAAGCAGCGCCAGGATCAGCAAGAGCCCGATGCGGGTATTTGAGATTCTCACGCCCACGGCCTTTCCTGCATGGCGCCTGGCGAAGCCGGCGGAGGCCGCCGGCACAAACACCGCGCCTTAGGTTGCTTACGGGGCGAACCGTCGCCCATTATACACGCATGAGCCGCCTGTACTTACATCGGACCAGAGCCCGCGCAACCTCGGGCAGATGCGGAAATGGACCTTTCGGCGCCCCGGTGCATGGGGGCCATTGGATGGCCCTTCTAATGGCCTGATTGGCTCTTTACTTAGAGCCCTAATTATGATTTATTGGACTGGCAAGGCAGTCCGCTGCCGGGAGGCCGCTGTGCTCGTCACCCTCGACGCCTCGCTCCACAAACCCCTTTACGCGCAGATTCGCGACCAGATCCGCGCGCGCATTCTGGCTGGCGACCTGAAGACCGGCGAGCGCCTGGAAGCCAGCCGCGAGCTCGCCAAGCGCTTCGCCGTGCAAGGCTCCTACGTCTCCACCGCCTACGCAGAGCTGGAACCCGAAGGGCTGATACACCGCAAGGTGTGGCGCGGAACGTTTGTCTCCCCCCTGGCCGAAACCCATCACGCTTCCCCGTCGGCGCGCCGCCCGCCCGCCGGAGATTTCTTCTGGAGCGGATTTTTTTCCGAGGAGCCGCACGACGATTCGCTGGGACGCCTGATGGGCAGCGCCTCCGTCCCGGGGATGATCTCTTTTGCGGTCACGCACAACGCCGAGGACCCGTCGGCGGTGGATTTGGTGCGCAGGGCTCTGGACGCGGTGCTGCGGCGCGAGGGGGCGCGCCTGCTGCAATACGGGTCGAGCGACGGCCACCCGCCGCTGAAGAATCTGCTCAGCGCGCGCCTGCGTCGCGAGGGCATGCCGGTCGAGCCCGACGAGTTGCTGATCACCAACGGCTGCCAGCAGTCGCTCGACTTGTTGCGTCGCTCGCTGCTTGCCCCCGGCGACGCGGTGGCCTGCGAGAACCCCACCTACACGGGGGTGTCGCAGGTCTTCAACACCCCCGGCCTGCGCCTGATCGGCGTTCCGGTAGGCGCGGAAGGCATCAACCTGGATTTTCTGGCGGCGGTGCTGCAGCAGAACAAGGTCAAGCTGCTGCTGGTCAGTCCCAATTTTCAGAATCCCACCGGCCACACCATGCCGCTCGAAGCGCGCCGGCGGCTGCTGGAGCTGGCGGGCGAGTTCCAGGTGCCGGTCGCCGAAGACGACATCTACGGCGCGCTGCGCTACCGCGGGCGCGCCCTACCCACCCTCAAGGCCCTGGACACGGCGGGACTGGTGATTTATCTCAACAGCTTCTCTAAAGTGGGATTTCCCGGGCTGCGCGTGGGCTGGCTGGTGGCGGCGCGGCGGGTTGTCGAGCGCCTGCGCTGGGCCAAGCAATCCGCCGACCTGCACACCAACCTCCTGGGCCAGGCGGTGCTGGAGGAATTGGGCCGCCGCGGCTGGCTCGACCGGCTGATTCGCCGCGCCTGCCGCGAATACGAACGCAAGCTCGAGGTGGCGCGCCACGCCATCGAGCGCCATTTTCCGGACGAGGCGGCGTGCATCTTTCCCGAAGGCGGCATGAGCATCTGGGTGGAGCTGCCCGAGGGTTTGGACGCTTCGGAGCTTTTCGCCAAGGCGCGCGACCGCGGCGTAATCTTCGCCCCGGCGCGCTACTTCTACTTCCAGCAGCCGCGCCACAACGCCTTCCGGCTCTGCTTTTCGGCGGTGGCGGACGCCAAGATCGAGGAAGGCGTGAAGATTCTGGGCGGCCTGCTGCGGGAAGAAATCCGCCGCGCCGGCCAGCAGGAAACTTCGCCCGCCGACGCCGGCGTGGCGCTGGTTTGAGGAAGGAGTCAAAACTTGGGCACGGGAGTCAGAGGTCAAAAGTTGAAAGTCACAAGTTGAGAGGAGAAGCCCCATGCAAACAAATGTCTTGCTTTCAACTTTAAACTTTCGACTTTCAACCCTAATGAATGCGAGACCCTTAAGGAGAACCAACCATGTGGCAATACGATGAAGCGATGAAACTGAAGGTGGGCTTGGCCGAGATGCTCAAGGGCGGGGTGATTATGGACGTGACCTCCGCCGAGCAGGCCAAGATTGCCGAAGACTCGGGTGCCTGCGCGGTGATGGCGCTGGAGCGCGTGCCGGCGGACATCCGCAAGGAAGGCGGCGTGGCGCGCATGGCGTCCGTGAAGGTGATCAAACAGATCATGGACGTAGTGACCATTCCGGTGATGGCCAAGGCGCGCATCGGGCACTTTGCCGAGGCGCAGGTACTGGAGTCGCTGGGCGTGGACTACATCGACGAAAGCGAAGTGCTGACCCCCGCCGACGAGGAGCACCACATCTCCAAGTGGTCGTACAAGGTGCCGTTCGTCTGTGGGGCGCGCAACCTGGGCGAGGCGCTGCGGCGCATCGGCGAGGGCGCGGCAATGATCCGCACCAAGGGCGAAGCGGGCTCGGGGAACATCGTCGAGGCGGTGCGCCACCTGCGCTCGATCACTGGCGAGATGCGCCACCTCACCACCCTGCGCGAAGAGGAGTTGATGGCGCGGGCCAAGGAGCTGGGCGCGCCGTACGACCTGGTGAAGTACGTCGCCGAGCACGGCAAGCTGCCGGTGCCGAACTTTTCCGCGGGCGGCATCGCCACCCCCGCCGACGCCTCGCTGGTCATGCAGCTGGGCGCCGAGGCGTGCTTCGTGGGCTCGGGCATCTTCAAATCCGAAGACCCGGCCAAGCGCGCCAAGGCCATCGTCCGCGCCACCACGCACTACAGCGACGCGAAAATCGTCGCCGAGTGCTGCGAGGACCTGGGCGAGGCGATGAAGGGCCTGGACGTGGCCAAGCTCAAGCCCGAAGAGCTGCTGCAGACGCGCGGGTGGTAAGACTTTAGCGGCGGCGTCAGAGGTCCGTCGCCCTTCGCGGTCGGCGTGCAGGCCGCGATCTCAGCACGCCTGCGGGATTGCGCGTTGAGTCGCGGCCTCCACTCAGGTATTCTTTTTCCGATGAAAGAATTGGCCGAGCTGCTCAACGCCATGCAGGTGGAGAGAATCATCGAGGGATACGCCTTGTTCGGCGCCATCGCGCAAATGCGTTACACCGAACCTGTGGCGACGTTGGACGCGGATGTGCTGGTGTCCGTTCCCTTGCCTGAGCGCCTGGACGTGTTGAAGCCGATCTATGATTTCTGTGCCCACAGGGGATATGACCCGGAAGGGGAAGCGGTTCGCGTGGGCGATTGGCCGGTGCAATTTATCCCGGCGTTCAACGCCCTGACGCGCGAGGCCCTCGAGCGAGCGGAGTCCGCTGAATTCGAGGGTGTGCCCTTACGCGTGGTCGGCGCCGCCCACCTTGCGGTAATCGCCTTGAGCGTCGGCAGGGCCAAGGACTGGGCTCGAATCCTCGGCCTGCTGGAATCGGGAAACGTGCGCGGCGAGGAAATCGCCGGTCTCGCCGCCCAGCACGGATTGGCGAAAGAATGGGAACAGTTTGCTTCGAGGTTCTTGCATGAATGACTTGCGCGAGCTTTTCGAGCGCCAGGCTGCCTGGCAGAAACAGCGCGCCTCGCTGACCTGGGCTGAAAAGGTTCGCAGGGCTGCTGCGGTTCGTGAGTGGGCGGCACACTTCGGCAGGCAGCGGGACTCGCGGACATCGCCCCTCGCCGCCGGCGGCACGCAGAAACTCGATTCCGCAAAGCCCAAACCTTTTTCGACTTGAGATATCTCTTGGTGGTTGAAAAAGCGAGGAGCGGTTAGCGCGCTTCCGGCGCCGGCCTCGACAACCGAATACGGAAGGAGATGAGCGGGTATTTCCGCCACTCTCACCACAATTTGACTCAGGAGCTTCACCAAATCACCCGACAGAAGGAGGCAACACGATGCCAGTTCGGAACGCAGAAGCGGAGTGGAACGGAAACCTGCTGGAAGGCAGCGGCAAGATGAAGCTGGGCACGGGGGCTTACGAAGGGCCCTACTCGATCAAGTCGCGCATGGAAAACGGCACGGGCACCAATCCCGAGGTGCTGATCGGCGCCGCGCACGCGGGATGTTATTCCATGGCCTTTTCCGCCGTCCTTGGGAAATCGGGCTTTGCGCCCAAGCGAGTGCACACCAAGGCCGCGGTGCGCTTCGAGAAAGTCGGCGACGGTTTCTCCATCACCGGAGTGGAACTCACCATGGATGCCGAAGTGCCCGGCATCGACAACGCCAAGTTCCAGGAACTGGCCGAGGCCGCCAAGAAGGGCTGCCCGGTCTCCAAAGCGCTGGCGGGAACCGAAATCACCCTCAAGGCCACCCTGGCAGGAGCGAAATAGAAGAAGGATTCAGACCTTTGACGCGGACCTCAGCCCGTCAACCGGCGGACTGAGGTTCCCGGCGAAGGAAGCGGATTGGAGCAGATGATGGATCCCCGTTATCCCATCGGAAAATACACGCCGGAAGAAAATCTGAGCGAAGCGCGGCGCAAAGAATTGATCGCGCAGATTGCTGCGGCGCCGGGCAAGTTGCGCGCGGCGGTCGAGGGACTGGACGCAAAGCAGTTCGCGACGCCTTACCGCGAGGGCGGCTGGACGGTCAGCCAGGTCGTGCACCACGTCGCCGACAGCCACCTGAACGCCTACGTGCGCTTCAAGCTGGCACTCACCGAGGACTTCCCTGCCATCAAGGCTTACGATCAGCAGCGCTGGGCGGAGACGGCCGACGGGCGCGTGCCGGCCGGCGTTTCGCTCAACCTGGTGGAAGCGCTGCACGCGCGCTGGGTGGCGCTGCTGGAAGCGATGAGCGCCCAGGATTTCCAGCGCAAGCTGCAGCACCCGGAATTGGGCGAGGTCACGCTGGAGCGCTACCTGGGCCTCTACGCCTGGCACGGGCGCCATCACGTGGCGCACGTCACCGCGTTGCGCGAACGAATGAAGTGGTAAGACGGACGGGCGGCGCCGGCGGGTGCAGGCTGCGGAGGAAGGATTTCCCTCCATGTCGCTGATGCGAAGCGTGCTGTTGTGGGCGTCCAAGAACCCCTGGATGCGGGAGCGCGTGCCGCGCTACCGTTTCGTGCGGCGGTCGGTCGAGCGCTTTATGCCCGGCGAAGAACTGGAAAGCGCTCTGGGCGCCGCGCGGCAACTCGGCGAGCAGCGGCTTGAAATTGTCTTCACGCGCCTGGGCGAAAACGTCAGCGAGCAGGCGGAAGCGGCGGCGGTGGCCGCCCATTACCAGGAGGTTTTGGACGCCATCCGCGAAGCGGGGCTGCGCGCCGAGGTTTCCGTCAAGCTGACACAGTTGGGCCTGGACCTCGATTCCAACCTCTGCTTCGCCCACCTGGAAAAGATTCTCCGTCACGCCGGTCCGGCGAGCGTGGTGTGGGTGGATATGGAATCGAGCCCCTACGTTGACCGGACGCTGGAGGTCTACCGGCGGGCGCGGCAGGCTTACGCCAACGCGGGTATCTGCCTGCAAGCGTACCTGCGGCGCACGGCCGCCGACCTCGAAGCGCTGCTGCCTCTGGGGCCGGCGGTGAGGCTGGTGAAGGGCGCCTATCTTGAAGCGCCCGAGGTGGCGTTCCCGCGTAAGCAGGAAGTGGACGAGAACTTCTTCTCCCTCAGCCGGCGGCTGCTGAGTGCCGATGCGCGCCGCGCCGGCGTGCACACCGCCGTCGCCACGCACGACCGGGCGCTGATCCGGCGCGTCGAAGAGCTGGCGCGCGCCGAGAAACTCGACCCGCAGAGCTTCCGCTTTCAGATGCTCTATGGCATCCAGCGCGGCGAGCAGCTTCGCCTGGCGCAGGCGGGCTGGCGCTCCGGAGTGCTGATCTCCTACGGCGCCTACTGGTTTCCGTGGTACATGCGGCGGCTGGCCGAGCGCCCCGCCAACTGCTGGTTCGTAATGCGCAACATGTTTTCCGGCTGAGGGCGCCCGCCGGCGGGCTTAGCCTTTCCCCGCTCCGCCGCGACCGGAAGCGCCGGGCCGAGGCCTCACGCAGAATCAGGAGCGATTGCGCTGTCGGTATTCTTGCCCTGCAAGGCGACTTTGAGCGGCACGCCGCGATGGTGGAGCGGCTGGGTGTCCGCGCGCGGCTGATCAAACGCCGCGAAGAATTGGCGGGCGTCCAAGCTCTGATCCTGCCCGGGGGCGAGACCACCACCATGCTCAAGTTCTTCGCGCAGGAGCAGATGGGGCCGGCGGTCGAGCAATTCGCCGCGCAAGGGCGGGCGATTTTCGGCACCTGCGCGGGGGCGATTCTGCTAGCCCGCGAGGTCGTGAACCCTCCCCAGGAGCACCTGGGCCTGATCGACATCACCGTCGAGCGCAACGCTTACGGCCGGCAGATTGACAGCGCCATCCGCCGCGGCCTCTGCCCCGAGCTCGCCAGCCAACCCCTGGAAATGGTCTTCATCCGAGCGCCCATCATCCGCCGCGTAGGCGAGGGAGTGCGCGTGCTGGGGCGTGCCGAGGGTTTGCCGGTGCTCGTCGAGCAGGGCAGAATTCTGGCGGCGACGTTCCATCCCGAGCTGACCGACGACCTGACCCTGCACCGCTATTTTCTGCAGAAGGTCAAGACGGGAGGTTAGGGGCCGGCGATGGAGCCCTTGAAGATACTTTTCGTCTGCGTGGGCAATTCCTGCCGCAGCCAGATGGCCGAAGCGCTGGCCAGGCGCGCGGGCGGGGAGCAGGTAGAGGTCTGGAGCGCCGGCACGCATCACCTGGGAGAAATCGTTCCCGAGACCCGCGAGGTGATGGCAGAAGCCGGAATCCCGTTGCAAGGTCAACACTCCAAGGGCTTGAAAGAAGTACCCTTAGATGAAATGCACGTCGTGGTGTACATGGGGGGCGAGGTGCTCTGCCCGCTGCCCGAGGGGTTCCGCGGACGGGTCCTCCAGTGGAACATTCCAGACCCCTACGGGCGCGATGCGGGGTTCTACCGTGGCGTGAGGGATGCTATTGAACGGCTGGTAATAGCACTGCTCGCACAATTGCAGCAAGAACAGCGCCCCGGGGCCTAAAGGGCCGCGCAGATAAGGCCCTCGAAATGCACAGGTATGGTATGATAGGCCGCAACTTAGCGGGCAGTGAGGTGGGATTCTTCTTTGGTCGCCAGACAACTCTGCAAAGTAGTCCGGAAGGCTCAGTCCGGAACACCAGGCGTCGCCGGGGCGGAGGATAGGGTTCGTGGGATTCAGTAAGAACACGGCCGTAGAGCTGCCGGTACGGCTGGTCCAATTTGCCCTCGGCGTGGTCCTCATCGTGGGAGGCCTGGGGTTCGTCGTTCTCTTCGGCCTGCAGTTTCCGCACTCCCCGCGCATCGATAACACCTGGATCCTGCAGCAGATTCACATCTATCAGGACCCGTTGATTGCGGAAGTGGCCTCGTGGTTCTACGCGCGCTGGCCGTCGTCCACGCTCAGCTTTGTCCCCCTGGGGATGGCGCTGGTTTCGTGGGGCGCCAAGATCGTCGTGGACATCGCCCTCCTGCGCGTGCGGCGCGTGCTGCGCCGCCTGGTTCCTCCCCCCGCCCCGGCCGCGGCGATGGACGCGGCGGCACTGGGCCTGCTGGCGGGGGATTCGGGCATCAACGCCGATTCCGAGCACGCCCGCGAGGAGCTGCTGAAGCGCTATCGCGAGATCGAGAGCGCCCTCAAGTCTTCCAAGCGCAAGCGCTGCACCTTCCTGTCGGTGGACATCGTGGGCTCCACGCAGATGAAGATCGGCGAGCGCGACACCGACATCGGGGCCACCTTCCAGGCGTACGAAGAGATGCTGAAGAATATCTTCGATCAGTACGGCGCCTGGAAACAGGCCTGGACTCCCGACGGCGTGATGATCTGCTTCCTGCAGCTCGACCTGGCGGTGGGCGCCGCGCAGCGCATTCTGCACGGTCTGAAGCGCTTCAACGAGCACGACAACCGCCTGCGCACCCCCATTCGCGTCCGCTGCGGACTGAACGAAGGGGAAGTCCCCATCTACGAAGACAGCAAGCTGGAGAAGATCGCCGACCGCTCCATCGACGTGGCCGGACACATGCAAAAGCAGGGCAACGTGGACGCGCTCTGGCTAGGCCAGAACGTCTTGGAGCGCATCTCCGACTCGGCGGGTTTTCATTCCACCGGACAGACTGTGGACGGCTTCCAGGTCTTCGAGTGGACGGCGGATGGCGCCACGGCCGCCAAATCGGGAGAAACCCCTGTCACCTCACGGGAGAGCAAATGAGAGAACACGCTGACCACCACGATGCCGAGCTGCTGCTTCGCCTCTACGAATTGCGGCGCGAAGAGAAGCTGCGCCGCGCCCGGGAGTGGTTCATGCGGGAGTTTCGCGCCGAATCCTGGGAAGACGGCCAGCGGCGATATCCCCGTGGCTCCGAGGAGGACGCCTTCATCCGCATGGTGACCAGCTACTGGGAGATGGCCGCCTCGGTCGTCAGTCGCGGCCTCATCCAGGAAGATTTCTTTTTCGAGAACACCGCCGAATTCTGGATCGTCTGGCAGAAGGTCAAGCACCTCGTCCCGGCATTGCGGCAAGCGATTCAGCACCCGCTTTATCTGCACAACCTGGAAGCGCTGAGCGCGAAGTACGAGAAGTGGATGGCCGGTCGCGCGCCTCAGGCCTTGGCCGCCCTGGCCGCGCGTCTGAGCCAGGCGCCCCCTCCCCGGAGCAAGTAGATCGAAAAAATAATGGTGCCCGGAGGCTGGCGATCCGCCCTCCTCCGCATTCCCAGGGCCTCGACGGGAAAAGCCATGTCCGAGTTTGACTATGACCTGCTGGTGATCGGTTCCGGCCCCGCCAGCCAGCGCGCTGCCATTCAGGCCGCCAAGCTCGACCGGCGCGTGGCGGTGGTGGAGCGGCGCACGGTGCTGGGCGGGGTGTGCATCAACACCGGCACCATCCCCAGCAAGACCCTCCGCGAGGCGGCGCTCTATCTCTCCGGCTACCGCTTGCACGAAATCTACGGCGAGTCGTACACGGTGAAGCAGAACATCACCATGGGCGACCTGCTCTACCGCACCGACTACGTCATCAAGCACGAGATTGACGTCACCCGCCACCAGTTGCAGCGCAACCGCGTGGAGCTGATCAACGCCGAGGCCGGCTTCGTGGACGCGCACACCGTGCGCCTGAATTCGGTCGAAGGCCAGGGGTTCCGGGACGTGCGCGCTGCCTTCATCGTCCTCGCCCCCGGCACCCATGCCACCCGCGACCCGCACATCCCCTTCGACGGCCAGCGCATCTTCTCGAGCGGCGACATCCTGCGCCTCGACCACCTGCCCCGCAGCCTGGCGGTGGTGGGCGCGGGGGTCATCGGCTGCGAGTACGCCAGCATTTTCGCCGCCCTGGGCGTGCGCGTCACCCTCATCGACAAGCGCCCCCGCCTCCTCCCCTTCGTGGACGGCGAGATCGCCGATACCCTGGCCTTCCACCTGCGCGAGAACCGCGTCACCCTGCGACTTGACGAGGAAGTGAGCGCCATCGAGCCTTTCGAGGAGCAGGAGCGGACGGGGGTGCGCATCCACCTGGCGAGCGGCAAGCAGATCGTCAGCGAGAAGGCGCTCTACAGCATCGGGCGCACGGGCTCGACCGAAAAGCTTAATCTCCCCGCCGCCGGCCTCCAGGCCGACACGCGCGGGCGTATCCAGGTCAACGAGTCCTACCAGACCTCCGTCCCCCACATCTACGCCGTGGGCGACGTCATCGGCTTTCCCAGCCTCGCCTCCATCTCTATGGAGCAGGGCCGCGTGGCCGTCTGCCACGCCTTCCGCGCCGAAGCCAAGAGCGTTCCCCGCCTGTTCCCTTACGGCATCTACACCATCCCCGAAATTTCCATGGTGGGCCGCACCGAGCAGGAGTTGACCGAGCAGGGCATCCCTTACGAAGTGGGCAAGGCGCAGTACCGCGAAATCGCCCGCGGGCAGATCCTGGGCGATTCGAGCGGGCTGCTCAAGCTCATCTTCCACCTCGACACCCACGAGCTGCTGGGTGTGCACATCATCGGCGAGGGCGCCAGCGAACTGGTGCACATCGGCCAGGCGGTGCTCGCCTTCGGCGGCAAGATCCAATACTTCGTCAACATCGTCTTCAATTACCCCACCCTGGCCGAGTGCTACAAGAACGCCGCCTTCGACGGCATCAATCGCCTGCGCGGGTGAGTGCCGGCGGCGAGTCCTCTCTCCTCATCGTTTTCTTCCCGGTGGAATAGAGAATCTCAGCACAGAGGACGCAGACTGCCTCCGTGAACTCTGCGTTATGATCTCGGGTCTGGTGAGGAGGTGCGACGCATCAAGAAGGGGGCGGCGGTGAAGGTGCTTGGCACGCCCTCATGCGCCGGCGGCCAGGGGGCTGGAGCGCGGCACCACCACCGGCAGGCGCTGCTCGAGCAGGGTGATTTCGAGCGGCAGCTGCCCCAGGGGCTCGCCGTCGATTTCGATCCCCGTCGTCTGCTCCGAGCGCGCGGTCAGCCGCCGGCAGCGCAGGTGGCGGATCCGGGGGTGGCGATAGACATCGTTGGAATAGAGCACTGGCAAGTCGTACGCCAGCCGGAGGGCGCTCGTGTACTCAATGATGGTGATTTCCAGAAACCCGTCGTTGGGCAGGGCGGTGGGGCAAGGGCGCATCCCGCCGGCGTGATAGCCGCCGTTGCCCACCGCCACGTTGGCGATATGGAATTCCCTTTCCCCCGGCTCGCCGTCCAGTTGCAGCCGCACGCGCCGTCCGCGATGGCTAAGCAGGGTGCGCAAGGTTGCACCCAGAAACGCCGCGCGCCCGCCCAGCCGGCGCAGGCGCCGCGAGCGCGCCGCCACTTCGCCGCCCATTCCGAAGCTGGCGATGTTCACGAAATAGCGTTGCTGCGAGGTGCCGTCGTGGCCGGTGAATTGCACGCGGCCCACGTCCAGGGGGACGGGCACCCCCGTTGCCAGAACCTCGATGGCGTCCGCGATCTTCCGCGGCAGCCCCAGGGTGCGCTGGAAATCTGCGCCCGTACCGAGCGCCAGGACGCCCAGCCGCACCCCCTCCGGCGCGCGTCCGGTGTGCGCGAGCATGCCGTTCACCACTTCGTGAATGGTTCCGTCGCCGCCCACCGCCACTAGAAACTTGCACCCTTCATCCAGCAGTTCCTGCGCCAGGGCGGCGGCGGCGCCCGGTCCCGCGGTCAGGCGCGCGCGCAAAGGACCGAGGCGCGCCCCCATCTGCTGCTCCATCCCTTTCCAACGCCGCAGCGCCCTGCCCCCCGCGGCGTGCGGGTTCACAACCACGCCGATTTTTTCAGATTCCATCATCGGCCCATGCCCTCGCCCGCGTCCTCCGCAAAGAAAGCGGCGGCGCGAACGGCCTCGCCATCCCGCTGCGTGCACACGGACGGAAAACGCCCCTGAGCTGTTGGCGGTCCTGGAGGGTTGGAAGAAGGGCGGCCCCAACCCGCTTTCTTTCCCCATGCCTTGCTGAATTCTCTTACTCGTTGACCCCGCGGGCGCTGTTGATGGATCGCACGATGCCCGGCACTATCGAAACCGGCAGGCGCCGCGCCAGAAATACGTAAAGCTTGTTGGCGAACCCCGGTACGACCAGGGGCTTGCCGCGCAGCGTCTGGCGCAAGGCGATTCTCGCCACCACCTGCGGGTCCACGCCCGCGGCGTGGTCGCGGTGCGCAATCCCCGCCCGCGTGCGAAATTGCGTCCGCGTCGTCCCCGGGCAAAAAGTGGTGACGGTCACGCCGCTTCCCTTCAGTTCCTCGCGCAGCGACTCGGAAAACATCAGCAGGAAGGCTTTGCACCCGCTGTAAACCGCCTGAAAGGGCACGGCCGAAAACGAGTACAGCGAAGCGACGTTGAGGATGCGCCCCTTCCGGCGAGCTTGCATTTGCGGCAGGACCGCTTTGGTCAGTTTCAGCATCGCCGCCAGCTGGACGTTGAGCAGGTCCAATTCCTGCCCCAGGTCGGTCTTGAGAAATTCGCCGCCCACGCCGAACCCGGCGTTGTTGACGAGAATTTCGATTTCCACGGGCGCCGCGGAGAGGGCACCCACCAGGCCGTCCACCGATTCCGCGCGCGCCAGGTCGGCGGGATAAGCGCGCGTCTCGACCTCGTATTGCCGGCGGCAGTCGGCGGCGACTTGCTGCAAGGAGGCCTCATCGCGCGAAACCAGGAACAGGCCGTATCCCCTGGAGGCGCACTCGAACGCCAACGCCCTCCCGATCCCCGAGGAGGCGCCGGTAATCAACGCCCATTTCCGCTGCTCAGCCATTGGCGTACGACGCTCAGTGAAGGACGAACCGCGCTCCGCGGGGGGTTCGCCATTGCGGATTTTCCGCTTCCCTCTATTGATTCCCGGCCCCAAAGATGTCGTCCGGATCCAGGCTGTACTTCAACTGGCGCTTCCACTCCAGCGCCGCGGGCGACATGATGGAGGGCAGAAACCCCCGGCGAAGCTTGCCCACGCCGTGGTGGTGCGAAAGCGAGCCGCCGGAGCGCAGGATCTCTTCGCGCGCGATGTTTTCGAGCTCCTTATAAACCTGCGACGGGTTCGCCACACCCTTGAAGTAGAAGCCGTAATAGAAGTAGATCGCCGCGCCGGTTTCGTAGATCTGGGTCACGCGCGCGGTGACGAAGTCCTTGGCCGGCAGGTTGCGCGCCTTGTACTCGGCGTGCAGGCGCTTCTTGACATTCTCGATCACCGGCAGCACGTCGCTCCAGGCGGCGGAGGTCTCGAACGATTCGGCGATGATGTAGTAGTTGAGCAAGAAGTCGCGAATGTAGGCGATGCTAAAGGTAAGTTGGTAGCCGCGCCGCCCGTTCTCCGCGCCCGCCTTCATGCCGCCAAGTTTCTTGGCGATGCTGTAAGCGGCGCGCTCCTGCTCCGCCACCTCGCGCCGCGTGCCCTCGAACACCAGCGTGCAGACCGCCACCTGATCCAGTCGAAAGCCCTTGAGCTTGGTGACCACCCACTTCTCCAGGTGGCTTTTCCAGACCCCCAGGCCCTTGGGCGCCGGCTTCAGCGCCAGGGCGAAGTGAAACTGCAGGTTGTCCACCAGGCGGACGCTCGAAGGCCGCGAGGGCTGCAGCGCCAGCTCGCGCATGAACTCGACACCGGCTTCCAGCGTGGGAAAAAGGATGGAGCCGAACGCCTGCGCCTCGGGAAGCGGAAAGAGCTTGACCACCGCGGAGGTGATCAGGCCCAGCGTGCCCTCCGAGCCGAACAGCAGGCGGCGCAAATCCACTCCCATCGATTCGCGCGGCGAGCACTTGGCGCGCTCCAGCTTGCCGCTGGCGGTGGCCACCGTGACGTCGAGCACCAGGTCTTCGATGTTGCCGTACTTGTTCTTCTTCATGCCGCTGGCGTTGGTGGCAATCCATCCGCCCAGGGAGGAAAACTCCAGGCTGTCGGGCTCGTGGCCCATGGTGAAGCCGTAGGTCTGGAGCTGCGCCGCGATGTCGCGCCCCAGCGCCCCGGCTTCGATGGAAGCCATGTGATTGGTCTTGTCAATCCAGCGGATGCGGTTCATGCGCCGCATGTCCACCGAGACGATAAAGCGTTTCTCACCGGCCTCGCAGCGCAGGGCGTCGGTCACGTTCGTTCCCCCGCCGAACGGAATCAGCACCGCGTGGTGGCGCTTCGCCGCCTCGATCAGAGGCGCGATCTGCTCCTCGGCTTCCGGATAGACCACCAGGTCGGGAATCCGCTCCAGGCGCCCGTACTTGATCTCGTACATCTCCTCCTGCGTCTGGCCGTGGCCGTGGCGCAGGCGCGTGGGACCGTCGGTGGAGATTTGCCGGTCGGCGAAGGTCTTCTTGATTTCGCGCAGCAATTCGGCGTTTTCGAGAGGGGGAGGAATTTCGGTGGGGTAAGAGGAGCGAAAAACGTCCTGGGGATCGAAGGGAATCTCGAGCACCTCGCGAACCCAGGGCACCAGCCGCGGCAGCTCCTTGCCGCTCAACTCGTAGCGATCGCCGAGCAGAACGACGTGGCCGTTCTCGTTGATACCGAAGCCGCTGTCCTTGAACCCCCAGACGTCGAGGCTCTCGGCGTCGCGGGGATTGGGCGCCAGGGGCTCGGGAACGATCAGCGATCCGCCCGGCTTGGCCGCCGGAGTCGCGGGCGGCGCCTGGGTCGGTGCGGGCGCGCGGGATGCCATGATCACCTCTCTCGATTCGTTTCGCCGCTGGGCCAACACGGCCGTTTCCGCGTCGAGTCTACCACTACTCGCGCGGCGGAAATCTTCTCAGGCCGCCTGCCGCGCCTGGAAGAGGTTGCGGAGATTCTTTTTGTGCCGCCAGGCGAGAAAGAGCGCCATCAGGCCCGCCGCCAGGGCGTCCACGCGCGCCGCAAAGATCAGCATCAGCAGGGCAAAGAAGACCCAGGAGCTGAGCGAGGCCAGCGCGCCCGCCTCGCGCCAGTGCAGCTTGCTGCCCGTGATGCGCACCAGCAGAAAAACCACCAGCGAGACTCCCGCCCACATCGGAAACAGAATCAGCATCACGCCCGCGGAGGTGGCGATGCCCTTTCCTCCGTTGAATTTCAGCCAGGGGGAATAGCAGTGGCCGAGCACGGCGGCGAATCCGTAAACCCACGCCAGCACGATGCCCTCGCCCGGGTGGCGCACAAAATAGAAGTACCAGACGGGCAGCAGACCCTTGCCCAGGTCGCCGATGAGCGCCACGACGGCGCGCGGCTTGCTCACCCTCAGCACGTTGTTGAAGCCGGGATTGCCCGAGCCCACGCGGCGGATGTCAACGCCCGAACCCGCCATGGCCACGACCGCGAACGGAATCGAGCCGGCCAGAAAACAGACCACACAGGGAATCACCAGCCGGCCGAGCGCGTCAGGCATCGCCAGGTTCTCGCTTTCCGGACAGAGTCAATTGGCGCCTCGCGGCGCGCCCAGGCCGCCCAGCGCGCCGCGCACCTGTTCGCGATATTCCGCCACCCGGCGCGCTTCGGGCGCCGCCAGCGCCTCGCCGGCAAAGACTTTCACCACCTCTTTGCGTCGCGCCCGCCGCGGGTCCATCAGGTCGGTGCGGCTGCGCAGCGCCACGGGCACCACCGGGCAGCCCGCCGCCGCGGCGGCGTGCAGCCCGTCAAGCCGGAAACGGCTCAACTGCGGCGGCACGGACAGCGCACTTTCCGCCATCATCAGCACCGGACGGCCGCGCTGCAGCGCTCCGGCCAGGCGCTCGCCGCGAGTGCCTCCGGGGGGATTTTGTGCCTTCGTTAGGGGCTCGACGACCAGCGGGCGCAGCAGAAAGCGCGCTGCCGCGGGCAAGGAGGCCAGCGCCGCTCCGTCGGCCATGCGGAAGCGCACGGGCAATGCCGCCGCCAGCACCAGGGCGTCGAGCGGGCCGTTGCGCGCCGCCACCAGCACCGCCGGCTGCGCCGTGGGAATGCTCTCGGTGCCTTGCGCCACCACCCGCCGCCCGCGCATTTGCAGCAGCCAGCGCGCCACGGTCTGAATCGTTCCCGCAGCAGCCTCGCCGGGCAACAGGCGCGCCAGCAGGCCTCCCCCGGCCGCGGTCACCAGGGTCAGCGCGGAAGTCCACGCCCCGCCCACGCGCTCCGCCCATCGCCGCAGGCTCAGGCGCAGCCAGGCGTCAAAGTTCCCCAGCATCAGGCGCAGGATTTGCAGCCAGGGCGGGCGCTTGCGGGTCACCAGCTTGCCGCGCTCGTAGAGGGCGCGGGTGGCGTTGCGCCGGATCTTGCCGCTGGAAGTTTTGAGGATGGTCTGCGGGCGCACCAGCACCACCTGGTCGGGCGGAATACCCAGCACCGCGTCCACGCGCTCGATCATCTGCGTCTCGATGCGCTCCATCTCCTGCGCGTCCTGGGAGCGCGTTTCGGCCACGATGATCAGGCGTTCGGTGCCGCTCGAAGCATCGGCGCTGCCGAAGGCGGCCACGCACCCGCGCCGCACCCCCGCGACCTCCGCCACCGCCGCTTCCACTTCCTGGGGAACGATGTTGCGCCCCGACTTGATGATGCAATCCTTCAGGCGCCCGGTGACGTGCAGCTCGCCCTCCGCCCAATAGCCCAGGTCGCCGGAATCCATCCAGCCGTCTTCGGAAAGGATGGCCTTCGTGGCCTGGGGATTGCGGAAATAGCCGGTGGTCGCCGACGGCCCGCGGAAGAGCACGCGGCCGCGGATGCGCTCGCCGACCTCGCGGCCCTCGTCGTCCACCAGGCGGATCGAGTGCCCGGGCATGGGCCGCCCGTTGGCGACAAAGCGCAAGGCGTTGGGATCGCCGGCCGGGGCGGGCAGGGCGCGCCCTTCCTGCTCGAACGGCTCGCGCTGGATCGAGTCAATGCGCGGCGGGCGGTCGATGGGAGGAAACGCCAGGGCCACGGTGGATTCAGCCAGGCCGTAGCAGGGCACGTAACTTTCGGCGTGAAAACCGTAGGGCCGGAAGCGCTCGGCAAAGCGCTCCAGGGTTTCGGGCAGCACCGCTTCGCCGGCGTTGATGGCGATGCGCCAGCGGCTCAGGTCCAGGCCTTCGAGCGCCGAGTCGGGAATCTTGCGCGCGCAGAGCTCGTAGGCGAAGTTGGGCGCCGGGCAGAGGCTGCCGTTGGAATCGTGCAGCGCCCAGAGCCAGCGCTCCGGGCGGGACAGGAAGGCGAGCGGCGAAAGCGCCGTGATGGGCACGGCGTAAAACAAGCAGAAGAGCCACGAGCCGATCAGCCCCATGTCGTGGTAAAGGGGCAGCCAGCTCACTCCCGTATCGCTGGGGCGGACCTTGACCGAGTAACCGATGCCCTGCACGTTGGCCAGGATGTTCGAGTGCGCCAGCACCACGCCCTTGGGGTCGCCGGTGCTTCCCGAGGTGTACTGGATGAAGGCCGTCTCGGCGGGCTCGACCGAAACCTGGGCGCCGTGCCCGGCGGCTTGGCGCAGCGCGTCCACGGTGGTGGCGTCAATCAGCCTCGGCAGGCTGACGCGCATGATCTTGGCCACCGCGCGCACGCGCTCGAAGCTGATCAGAAACCGTACCTCGGCGTTGCGCAGGATGGCGATCTGGCGGCGCACGTACTCTTCGATCTTGTCGGGGCGCGCGGGCGGGTAAATGGGCACGGCCGTGCCGCCCGCCAGCATCACACCGAAGAAGGCGTAATAGAAATCCGCGCAGGTGGGCAGCATGATGGCCACCGTATCGTTGCGGCGCAGCCCCGAGGCGCGCAGCCCGGCGGCCACCTCCGTCGCGGTGCTCCACAACTGGTGGTAGCTGATGTCCTGCCCGCCGTCTTCCTCGAGCAGGTGAATGTGCACGCGCTCTGGAACTTTCTCCACGTGCCGGCGCAGGGCTTCGACCAGCGTCTTGCTTTCGACGGGAGGGGGCGGCGCGTCGCCCGGCTGCACGATGCGGTATCGCGATTGGGGCGCGGGAGATTCGCCGCCGCGCACGATCGCCTCCACCCATTCGGCGGGGGTTTCGGCCTGCTGCGCCACCTCGTCGGGGAGGCGCAATCGGAAGCGCGCCTCGCAGCGCACCAGCAGCTCGACGCGCTCCAGGCTGCCCAGCGCCAGGTCGCGCTCCAGCAGCGAGTGCAGCGCCACGTTCTCGGCGGCGCGGTGCGAGCCCAGTTCGTTCAGCAGCTCGCGGACGATCTCCAGCACCTGCTCTGCGACCGAAGCGGCCGGCGGCGGTTTAGGTGTCGTAGCCATGCGGATCCGATCCCAGGGGGCTGCGCGCGGGGAGCTGCGTCCGTCCCCAATGTATCACCATTCGCGGTTGGCCCGCTAAATCTTGAACGCCCACTCGCGCACCGCTTCCGGCTGGATCCACTTTCGGATGCCCGCCACCTGCTGGTCCACCCAGTAGTCGCGCCAGCGGATGCGCTCCGGGTCCCAGGGGAGCAATTGCCGGTCTTTTTCGGAGATTTCCGCGCAGGCGGCGCGGATGTTCTCCGACTCAAAAACGTAGCGGTTGTGGAGGATGAAGGGCAAATACTGTTCCAGCACCTGCTCGCGGAAGGCGGTTTGCAGGCTCAGGCTGCGCAGGGCGGTGGCCCAGCCGGCCACGGCGCCGCGGC
>JBJKQV010000280.1:0-8187 GCA_046704985.1 Terriglobia bacterium | reverse complement strand
GCATCGAACTCGCCGCGGTGGAGCGGGTCGTCGGCAACGCCGCGGCGAAAATCTCCATGTCCTCGACCAAATCCTCGGTCGGCCATCTGCTGGGCGCGGCCGGCGCGGTCGAGGCGATCTTCTCCATCCTGGCCATGCGCGACCAGGTCGCCCCGGCCACGCTCAATCTCGACAATCCATCGATGGAGACGGCCATCGATCTCGTGCCGCACAAGCCGCGCGCCCGCAAGATCGACGTCGTCCTCTCCAATTCCTTCGGCTTCGGCGGCACCAACGCCTCCCTGCTCTTCAAGCGCTTCTCCGCCTGACGCCCGGGCGGTTGTTGACGGGCGCTCCCTGCTGCTATACTGCGGCCCAGAGAGGAGGACCCCCGCGTGACCTTGCACGATTACAAGACCGTGCTCTACCGTCAACAGGACGGCTCCTGGGTGGCTGAAATCCCTGCCATCCCCGGCTGCAACGCGCTGATGCCCTCCCGCGAGGAAGCACTCGCGGAACTGAATGCTGTCTTTGCCATGATCGCAGAGGAATACCGCGAGAAAGGTTCCCCCCTCCCCCTCGATACCACCGAGTTCGTTCATGCCTAGCGCCACAGCGCGGGAATTGCAAAAAGCGGCGCACTCTCTCGGGTTCCGCAAATCACGCCAGACGGGCAGCCATGAACGCTGGGTCCATCCCGACGGACGGGCGGTCACCATCCCCATTCATGGCGGGAGCGAAATCGGCCCGCCGCTCTTTTTCAAAATTCTCCGCCAGCTGGATGTGTCGCTGGAACAGTTTCAGAAACTGCGCTAAGCCCTGGGCGGCCCCGCCCGGACGCGCCCTTCCGCGCCAGGATGCCTGCTGCGGCAGTTCGCGCCAGCGGGGAATTCGGCGCCCGCTAAGGCTTGGGTACCATCACGCCGAGCCCGCCGCCTTGCGGTGAGTCGTCGAGTTTGTAGGCGGCAAGGCGAATCCCCTCGGTTTCCAAATGGATGCGATAGCCCGGGCCGTCTTGCCAGGAGGAGTAGATGGTGAGAGGCGTTCCCGGGCAAATACCTCCTCTGTTGCTCTTCACTCTTAGCTCGCCAAAATCTGAGAGATCGAGTTCTTTGGCCAAAACCGGGTTGGTTCCAAACTCGGCGCCGAGCAGGGAATATCCCCAAACCCACCCATACGCGACAGTTCCCGCCGGCAAGAGCTTTTCGTTTTCGCCCGGTTGGCAGGTGATTTCACCCGACTTGGCGCTCATCAACATGAGCTGGGACTTGACCGGGAAGAGGCAAATAACCTCGCTTCGGGCCGACGGGGAGAACGAGCATCGTCCGCCGCCCGGAAACGTAAAAGGACCAGCGCTGGCTACGACGTGGTCCACTTCGGCCGCCCGAGCAGGAGTGAGGGCAAGGGTCAGACGGATCTTGACGGGGACGGACTTCACGCGCTCATAGAAGCGCTTGTCAACGGAGATGGTCTCGGAAGTATGGCGACGACCCGCCACCACCAATCCGTTTCTGGGTTCCCACTTGGACTCCCACCGCAGTCCTCCCGGCGCTTCGATGCTCACCATTCTTGCGGCTTCGGAAACTATCGAGCCTTCGGCTATTCCGGAGACCAGGAGGGGCAACATGATGTGAACCTTGTCTTTCTCCTGGTAGCCGCCTTTCAGTGACGCGGGCTTGGTTGAATCGAACGCCAAATGCACCGGAAGCGTCTGTCCTGCGGCAGGTGCGGGATAATGGCGCGCAATCATGGTCCGGTACGGGGCGGTCACGAAAAGTATGGGGATAGCCGCTGCCACCCCCACCAGCACAAGGCGCGACCGCGCCGTGCTGCGACGGGAGTACTGCCACAAGACCCCAGCAAGGAAGGCCGCATACGCGCCGATAAAACTGAGCGAGGCCGGGATACTCGCCGCTCCCTCCACTCCTGCGCATGGGATCTTGCTCACCAGAGTGCCGAAGGCGATGACGTAGAGCAACAGGCCCAGAACCGTCAAGACGAACTGCCCCACGCCCGCTGTGACCGCCGCCAGGGCGAAGGCGGGTAAAATCACGACCGCAAGCCAGAGGACTTGCAGCCCCAGCAGCCCGGAGAAGTACTTGGGCGGCCAGAACCCCGCGTGCCAAAGCAGGAAGACCTGAAGGATCAAGAGCGGAAGATTTACGAAGGTGAGTACAAAAAGGGCTTTCGCGCCCAGCAGCCCTCGCCAATCATACGGTCGCGTGATCCAGAATTGGCGGTCGCCGACAAGAGGCTCTGCGTGCACGGCCCGCAGAATCAGGAAGATGAAGGAGACAGGCACAAGCATAGAGAGGATTTGTGTGGAAAAGGAGGCGTCAAAGACCAAAAACCCGGGCTCCCGCAAATGGCTCGAGGTGTGCCATCCATAGGCGACGACGACGGCGAGCATCAACGCGATTTCCCGCCAGAAGTGGCGAACATCATTCTTGAAAATGTGCAGGACTTGGGTCCTCATGGCGCATCGCCCCCGGGGGCAGGGCGGCCAGCCCGCGCCATAGCTACGAAAATCGCCCGCAACGTCATAGGGCGGAAGGCCACGTCACGCGGCACGCCGAGGAGTGACCGAATCTCCGCGTTGGTGCGTTCCTCTTCGAAACGGTTTTCGATGAAGCGTAGAACGTGTTGCGAGGCGGCAACGTGCATCCAGCTCTCCGGCCATGGACGGTCGAGAGAGGGGAGTTCATCAAAGGTCAGCTTGACCTCGCGGAAGCGTTCGAGCAGGGTTGCCCTTTCCTCCGAACACCTCAGTCGCCCTTCCTCCAGGTAGCCGATGTGGGTGGCCAGATTTTCGATTTCCGTGAGGTCGTGCGAGGAGACGAAAATCGTCGCTTCCGGGGCGCGGCCGACCAGCCCTTCAATCAACTGGTCGCGGACCAGTGGGTCGAGGCCGCCAAACGGCTCATCGAGCACGATCAGCTTCGGGTGATACGCCAGCGAGCTGAGCATCGCGGCCTTCATCCGCATGCCGCGCGAGAGTTTTGAAAGCTTGCGGTCGAGCGGGAGGTCGAACTGCCGGATCAGCTCTTTCTCCAACTCGACGTCCCAAGTGGGGTAAAAGGGCCTGAGAAAATCGAGGAGCCGGCGCAGTTCCATCCATCCTGGAAGCTCCTGGTTTTCGGAGACGTAGCCAATGGACGTAAATGCCGCGCCGCGGAGGCCGGTGGAATCAATGCCCAGCACTACCGCCCGGCCGCTGGTGGCGCGGAATATGTTCATCACCACCTTGATGGCCGTGGTTTTGCCCGCGCCGTTGGGGCCAACCAGCGCATAGATCGCACCCTCTGGGACGTCCAGACTGACGCCGTCGAGGGCCGTGACCTTGCGGAATTTCTTGACCAGGTGTTCAGTTCGAATCGCGCTGATCATCGTCTTCCGCGCCCCCTGGCCTGGCGCCTGTGCATCCTTCCTGGCGGCGTAAACCGCCTTCTCTTACAGCGAACGACCAGGGCGAAGATCCACCGTGATGGCTATCAAGCGGATATTACTACACGTGGGATAGTTTTCTTGTCAAGTAGAAACGTCGTCCGGTAAACTATGCGGATAAACAACTTCGCGACAGGCTTCGTCACGGAGATTTACCCTCTCACAAAACGAGGCGCGCTCAGTCGTCGTGGGCCTTTACTGACGGAAATGGTCTCCTCTTTCCCGGGGCCTTGAGGCGACGGGGCGCGGCCTGAAGGATGACTCTGCTGGACAGGGGTCCGCGCGCCCCCTTCCGTGCTAGGATGCCCGCTGCGGCGGCTCGCAAGAGTGCGGACGACGCGTGCTGCCGCCTTGGATCATTCCTGAGAGGAGCAGCGGCCATGTCTCACAACCAAGGTCCTTCGACTCGATGCGTCTATCTGGGCAAGCGCGCGCCGGCGGGCGAGCGCACGGTGGTGCCGCCGCTGGTCGAAAACGTGGCGTTCGCCTTTCCCGACCTTGACGCTTGGCGCGCCGTGGCCCTGCGCCAGGCGCCCGGCGACATCTACAGCCGCAACTCCAACCCCACCACGCGCCGCTTCGAGGAGCAGGTGGCATCGCTGGAAGGAGCCGCAAGCGCTACCAGTTGCGCCACCGGCATGGCGGCCATCAGCACCACGCTGCTGGCTTTGCTCGCCCCCGGCCGCCGCGCCGCCACCGTTCGCGACGCCTACGGCGCCACCTTCCTGCTCTTTACCCAAATCCTGCCGCGCTGGGGAGTCGACTGCGCGGTGTGCGATACCGACCGCCCCGAGGCTCTCGAGGTCGCCATCGCCAAGGGCTGCGACGTGCTCTATCTCGAGTCGCCCACCAACCCTTTGCTCAAGGTGCTGGACCTTGAACGCCTCATCGCCGCCGCGCACCGAGCCGGCGCCGTCGCCGTTGTGGACAACACCTTCGCCACGCCCATCAATCAGAACCCCATCGCCCTGGGCGCCGACCTGGTCATTCACAGCGCCACTAAATTTCTGGGCGGGCACGGCGACGTGCTGGGCGGCGTGGTGTGCGGACGGAAGGATTTGGTGGAAAAGGTCTATCACCTGCGCGAGCTGCTCGGCACCTCGCTCGACGCTCGCAGCGCTTCGGTGCTTTTGCGCAGCCTCAAGACCCTCGGCCTGCGCGTCGAGCGCCAGAACCAGAACGCGTTGGCCCTGGCGCGGTACCTCGATGGGCACGCGCGCGTGCGGCGCGTCCTCTACCCGGGACTCGAAAGCCATCCCGGCCACGCCGTCGCCAAGCGGCAGATGCGTGGCTTTGGAGGCGTTTTGAGTTTCGAACTCGACGGCGGCTTGGAGGCCGTGGGCCGATTCCTGCCGCGCTTGCAGTACGCTTACCTGGCCGCCAACCTCGGCCAAGTGGAAACCGTCGCCGGACCTCCGGCGCTCACCAGCCACGTGGAGTTGACGCCCGAGGAGCGCGCCGCGGCGGGCGTTCCGGAAGGGTTGATTCGTTACTCGGTGGGCATCGAAGACGTGGACGATTTGAAGCGCGACCTGGAGCAGGCGCTCGAGGCGCTTTAGGGAAAGTTAACTCGACGCGGCGGCTCAACGCAGGGTGACGACCGTAGCGCCCCAGCCGCCCGCTTCCGGCGGCGCGTCGCCGAAGGAAGCGACAAAGGGCGTGCGCTTGAGCACTGCGCGCACGATCTCGCGCTGCACGCCGATGCCCCGCCCGTGAATGATGCGCAGCGCCTTGAAGCCCAGCCGCTGCGCTTCTTCCAGATACGCCTCGACAACTGCTGCCACTTCGCGCGGCTGCACCGAGTGCAGGTCAAACACGTCGGTAATGGGAATGCGTACCGGTTCTTCGTCCATAGCCGTTCCGCACTTAGCCTAGCACGAAGCGGCCAGGGAACGGAGAGCGGCCACATCGTGGGAACCGAAGCGCACATTGGCGTGAAAGGCCGCAACGGCGCGAGAAAGGCCCGTCTTGGGGTGGACAATTTGCCCGACCCCACATCTTGTTGCCTCGCTTGACGGGTGATTTACCCTCAACTTACTCCGGCGTTTGTGGCAAGATAGGGCGGTCATGAAAATAATTATCTGCCTCAAGCAGGTCCCCGCGCGCGACGCCGTGCTGCGGCTCAACTCCGCCGGTACGTGGGTCGAGACGCGCGATCTCAGTTTTGAAATCAACGAGCCGGACATCTACGCGCTGGAAGAGGCGTTGCGGCTCAAGGAAAAGCAAGGCGGCGAAGTGGTGGTCTGCTCGCTGGGCCCGGCGCGCGTGCAGCAAGCCATCAAGGAAGCGCTGGCCAAGGGCGCCGACCGCGCCTTGCACCTGGACGACCCGGCCTTCGAGAACCTCGACGCGCACGGCACGGGCCGCGTCCTGGCGCGCGCCATCGAGCGCGAGAAGCCCGACCTGGTACTCACCGGCCTGCAATCCGACGACTGGGGTTTTGCGCAGACGGGCGTGGTGTTGGCCGAGGCGCTGGGCTTTCCCCACTCCACCATCATCATGGAGATTCAGGTGGAAGACGGCAAGCTGAAGGTCAAGCGCGAGCTGGAGGGCGGCTGGTTCCAGTGGATCGAGATGCCTCTGCCCGCCCTGCTGACCATCCAGTCGGGCATCAACAAGCCGCGCTACGCCACCCTGAAGGGCATCATGGCGGCCAAGAAAAAGCCCCTGCAGGTGCTGAGCGCCGCCGACCTGGGCCTGAGCGCTGCCGACCTCGCGCCCCGGCTGAAGGTCGAAAAGGTTTATGTCCCCGTCAAAGAGGCGAAGACGGAATTTCTGGAAGGGTCCCCCAAGGAAGTCGCTACCCGGTTGGTCGATAAGCTCAGGAATGAAGCGCGGGCCATTTGACCGCGGAGGAGACGCCATGTACGTGCACATATGGAGAATGCGGGGCCGCAAGAAGCGCGCGGAGCGCTACGAGAAATTCGGCAAGGACGTCACCCTGCCGGCTTTGAAGAAAATCGACGGCTGTATCGACGCCCATTTCATCAAGGTCTTTGAGGCGAAGAAGCCCGAGTACCTGTGGCTGGTATTCTGGCGCGACCACAAGGCGCTGGAAGCGGCGCGCACCAACCCTGTCTGGCGCGAGCAGATCAAGAAGTTCGAGGCCGGGAAGTTCTACAAGACCATTCCTCTGGAACTGGTCTGCCAGGTGCTCGATTCGTTCAAGGGAGTCCCGCCCGAAAAAGCCAAGAAGTCGGAAAAATCCGACAACTCCCCCAAGAGCTTCGTGGGCCCGACTGTGGAAGGGGAGTGAAAAGGCGACTGGGGGCTAGGGGCTCGGGCCTGGGCGCTGGGGGAAGACCTGCGGCGTGACGCGCTGAGTCTCTCTTAACGAGTTATGCGCGGAATAATCGGTCTGGGATAGCTGCTTTCCACTCCCCAGCCCCTAACACCCAGTACTAAACATCAAGCACCGCGGAGTCAACGATGGCTGATGAAATCCTGGTTTGGATCGAGCATCAAGAGGGGAAGATCGCACGCCCGGCGTGGGAAGCGCTGGCGGCCGGGCAGAAGCTGGCTGCCGACACCGGCGCGACGGTAGCGGCGGTGGTGGCGGGGCACAACGTCTCGGCCCAGGCCGCCGAAGCCGCGGCGGCGGAAGTGGCCGAGGTGCTGACGGTGGATTCTCCCGTGCTCGCCGCCTACACCAACGAGGGCACGGCGCAGGCTTTGGCGGCCGTCATCGCCCAGCGCCGGCCGCGCTACGTGGTCTTCAGCCACACCTACGAGGTTCGCGACTTCGCCCCCAAGCTCGCCGCGGGGCTCGACCGGGCGCTCGTCGGCGACTGCCTGGGCTACCGCAAGGAAGGTGAGAGGTTCATCTTCGTCCGCCAGGTTTTCCAGGGCAAGTATTGCTGCGACGTGGAGTTTGCGGGCGAGGCGCCCTATCTCGTGTCGTTCCAGGCGGCGGCGTTTCGCGAGGATTCGGTGAAGCGCGGCGCGGCGCCCGCCAAGGTGACGCCGCTCGCGGTCGAGCTGGCCGCCGACAAGATCCGCTCCAAACCCGGCGAGCGTTTCCGCGAGGCCAAGCAGGCCGTGGACCTGACGCAGGCGGAAGTGATCGTGGCGGTGGGGCGCGGCATCAAGGCGCCCGAGAATCTGGAGCTGGCCCAAAAGCTCGCCGAGGCCCTGGGGGCGGAAATCGGCGCCTCGCGGCCCATCTGCGACAGCGGCTGGCTGCCCATGGACCGCCAGGTGGGTAGCTCCGGGCAGACCGTGGCCCCCAAGCTTTACGTTGCCCTGGGCATCTCCGGCGCCATCCAGCACCAGGTGGGCATGAAAGGCTCGCGCACCATCGTGGCCGTCAACAAAGACGCCGAAGCCCCTATCTTCGAGGTCGCCACCTACGGCATCGTCGGCGACCTGTTCGAATACGTTCCCCCGCTGATCGAAGAGATCACCAAAGCCCGCTCGGGGTGAGCGGGTGGCCCCGGCCCCCTATGTAGCGGCGATTTTACATCGCCACTTTTCGGCGTCAGCCAGAACATCCTCACGCCAAGGCGCGAAGGCGCTAAGCTGCGCGAAGCGCTGTTGCGGCTTCTTAGGGTTTCTTTGCTCCTTAGCGTCTTGGCGAGAAATTGTTTTTCCTGAAAACCCAGTGGCGGCGTAAAGCCGCCTCTACGTCCTTAGCGCCTCTGCGAGAGATTGTTTTTCCCGAGGCAGGCTGTTAGCCAAGGCCCCTTTGTAGCGGCGATTTTACATCGCCACTTTTCGGGGTCAGCCAAAACATCCTCACGCCAAGGCGCGAAGGCGCAAAGCTGA
>JBJKQV010000279.1:0-3565 GCA_046704985.1 Terriglobia bacterium | reverse complement strand
CCGCACCTCCCCATCCGGGCAGGATGGGGAGGTGCGGGGTCCGGCGCTCGCGGGGTGCGGACGCCGGACCGCCGGCCTTAGGCATAAATGCCGCGCAGCTTGAGGGTCGAGGCCACGCGGTCGATGGCGAGCATATAGGCCGCGATGCGGTTGTTGACGTTGTGCTTCTCGCCGAAGTGCACCACGGAGTTGAAGGCGGCAACCTGGATGTGCTTCAGCCGCTCGTTGACCATGCCCTCCGGCCAGAAGTAGCCCTGCCGGTCCTGCACCCACTCGAAGTAGGAGACGGTCACGCCCCCGGCGTTGGCCAGGATATCGGGCACCACGAACACCCCGCGCTCAAACAGGATGTCGTCGGCGGGAGGCGTGGTGGGGCTGTTGGCGCCTTCCACCAGGATGCGCGCCTTGACGCGGTCGGCGTTCTTGGAGTTGATCACCGACTCGGTGGCGGCGGGGAGCAGCACGTCGCAGTCCTGCTCGAGGATTTCGAGGTTGCCGATCTTTTCGCCGCCCGCAAAACCCTCGACGGTCTTCTTCTTGGCCGAATAGTCCAGCAGCTTTTTGAGGTCCAGTCCCTTGGAGTTGAAGACCCCGCCCTTGATGTCGCTGACGCCGATGATCTTGTAGCCCGCCTCGTGCATCAGGCGTGCCGCCTGCGAGCCCACGTTGCCGAAACCCTGCACGATGACGCGCGTGGAGGCGCGGTCGCGCCCGAAGCGCTTGAGCGCCTGGTCGCAGACGATCATGCAGCCGCGCCCGGTGGCCTCGCGGCGCCCCAGCGACCCGCCCAGGGTGGCGGGCTTGCCGGTCACCACCGCCGTCTCCGTGTGGCGCACGTGCATCGAGTAGGTGTCCATCACCCACGCCATTACCTGCTCGTTGGTGTTCATGTCGGGCGCGGGCACGTCGCGCTCCGGGCCGATGTAGTCCAGGATCTCGGCCGTATAGCGCCGCGTGATGCGCTCCAGCTCCCCGTGCGACAGGTTCTGGGGGTCGCAGATGATGCCGCCCTTGGCGCCCCCGAAAGGAATGTTCACCACCGCGCACTTCCAGGTCATCTCGGCGGCCAGCCCGCGCACCTCATCCAGGGTGACGTCGGGGCCGTAACGGATGCCGCCTTTGCCCGGGCCGCGCGCGATGTTGTGCTGCACGCGGAAACCCTCGAAGACTTCCAGCCCCCCCTTGTCCATGGCCACCGGGATGTGCACGATGATCTCGCGGTTGGGAGTGCGCAGGTACTTGATCAGCCCTTCTTCCAGGCCCAGCTTTTCGGCCGCCACGTCGAAACGCGCGGCCATCGAATCGTAAACGCTCAGTTCGTTTTCCTTTTTGACTTCCGTCATAGGTTCTCCCGTGTATGCGGGCACGCGGTCTCTTCGCCCGCCCGGCAAGCCGGAGGGTTGAAAATTGCGAGTCCCGATTTCTGTCTGGGGCTTTGTGACGAGGCGAGAGCTTCCAGGGAAGCGAGGGAACGGCGTCGGGAAATGGACACGGGCGGCCTTCGCCGCCGTGCGCCCTCTTGAGCTGTTCGCCCCCCAACAGCCACCGTGTTTGTCCGTGCCGGTGGCCGGGTCTACAGACAATTCCAGCCTCAACCGGCAAGCCATCCACTGTAAGATTCAAACTGCGCGAAGTCAATGCGAATTGCGCTTTGTCGCGGCCGCCAGCAGCATCGACTTTTTGACTACCTCGACGCTGACCCTATACAGACGGCAGGCAAAGGGGTTAAGCTATTTCGTCCTTCTGCTGACCAGGGTGACAACCTGTCGCTGAGATGGAGGGTCCGGATTCCGTGAAAAGAAGTGTGTGTCTTCTGCCCCTGCTGTTGACCTTGGCAGTAGCTGCCGGACCGTTGGCCGCGCAGACGCCTGACACAGCGACTCTTCGCGGGCATGTCACCGACCCTTCCGGCATGGCCATCGCCGGTGTCGAGATTACGGCCCAAAATACTCAGACCGGACTCGAGCGAAAGGTGGTTTCGGATGCCGCCGGCCGGTTTTCGTTAGCGGGGCTCCCGGTGGGAGGCCGCTACCGGGTGACGGCGCGCAAGGCAGGTTTTGCCGTGCTGAACCTGACCCCGGTGGCTCTGGCCGGCGGGACGACGGCGCAGCTCAACCTGCGGCTCAGCGTGGCGCGCGGGCGAGCCCAGGTGACGGTGCGAGGAAAGGTGGCCGAGATACGCACCGACGAACCGCAGTTCGGCGAACAACTGAGCGCGCGGGCGATCCATGATGTCCCGCTTTACAACCGCAGGATTACCTACCTGCCGCTCCTCAGCGCCGCCAACCGTCCGGCCATCAATCAGGGCGACGTGTTCATGAACGAAGACCTCTTCACCACCAACGGCTCCGGGCGGCGCCAGACGTGGTTCGAAGTGGACGGCGCCAACGCCGTGGACCTTTGGGGGCGCCAGACCATCTTCACCAACCTGCCGGTGGATTCCGTCCAGGAGATGACGGTGCTCACCAATCCCTTTTCGGCGGAATACGGCTCCACGGCGGGCGGGGTGGTGAACATCGTTACTCGCAGCGGCAGCCGGCATTTTCACGGCGACGCGCTGGGCCTCTGGCGGCCCTCCGCGACGGAAGCGAAGCTGGCCGGGTTCACGCCCTCGACGGCCGGCAGCGGCAACGACTTGATCAATGACACTCTGGCGCAGGCCGCGCTGGGATTGTCCGGACCGGTTGGAAACTCGGGCCGCACGCAGTTTTCCGTGAACGGCGAGTATAGCTGGCAGGATCGCGCCTCGCCGGTGACTTCTCCCCTCGCCCCGGGCAGCTTTGTCGGCCACTATCGTGGCTGGCTGGCGTTCCTGCGCCTCGACCACCAGATCAACGCCCGGAACAACCTCTTCTTGCGCAGCGACGTGGACAGCTTTTTCGACACCAACCCCAACGGCGCGGTGGGCGGCAACAAGCTGCCCAGCGTGGACCGCATCTTCAAGCGCCGCACCTATACCGAGGAACTGGGCGAGACGGCGGTGCTCAGTCCCACGCTGCTCAACAGCGTGCGCGTGCAGTTTCAGCTCGCCTCGCCCATCACCGAGTTTGATCCGTCCGTCTACGGCACCCAGTATTCCGTGCCCATCTCCACCGGCGGGACTTTCACCTCCGGCACGTCGCAGTCGGCGCTGCTGATGAACCGCCAGTACGAGGTGAATGACACCGTTTCCAAGCTCTGGCGGCAAAACACCGTGCGCTTCGGCGTGGACTTGATCCACGCCCACGACGGCGGCGACAGCAAGGAGTACGGCGGCCCGATCTTTCTCGGCCAATTCGTTTACAACACCTGCACGGCGGCGCTGACGGTGTGCGAGGGCGCCGCTTATCTGGGCGACATCGCCAACGTCAGGACCTACACGCAGAGCTACGGCAACGCCCGCTACACGGTCGACGACACCCTCTGGGCACTTTTCGTGCAGGACGATTACCGCTTGCGCCCCGACCTGACGCTGAGCCTGGGCCTGCGTTACGAGCGCCAGACCTTTACCGATTCCACCAAGGACTTTGCCCCCCGGGCGGGATTTGCTTACAACCTGCGCGGCAACGGGCGGACGGTGATTCGC
>JBJKQV010000278.1:0-4903 GCA_046704985.1 Terriglobia bacterium | reverse complement strand
ATGACCAGACCGGGCGCGAGTCCGCTCTGACGATAGGTGAAGTCGAGGGTGTGTTGCCCTGCGGCGCAGCGCACGGCGCGAAACATCTGGTCGGCGCGCAGCATTTCCGCCGGACGGCCGTCCACGGTGACGTGCCAGTCGGGGTCGTAGCGATCGAGCAGCACGACGTAGCCCGGGCGCTGGAGGTCGGCGCGCAGGGTCACGCGGCCCGCGCGCCGGCGCACGATTTCGACCGTGCCCGCTGGACCGGCGGGCGCGACGGGAGCGGCCTCGGGCGGCCCCGCCAGGATCACTCGCCCCAGCGCGTCGTAGTGCGGGTCGGAAAGGTGGTCGAGGGTTCCCTCGACGTTCGTCGAATAGACGGCCGAGGCGGCCGCGTAAACACGCGGGGTGAAGCAAAGGTCTTCGTAAAGGAAGCTGGGGCTGAGCGAGCCGTTATTCACCGGGGCAACGACTCGCACCGAGGCGTTCGCGTCCGCGGAGCGGCTGACCAGGTAGCGCACGTTGGCGCGCCCCAGCAGGCACGCGGCGCGCGCGGGGCTCAGACTCTTTTGCCGCATGTAGTGCCAGAAATCCTGGAAGGTGGGCGGCAGCGAAGCGTCCACGTCGTTGTTCGAGCCGTCCTCTTCATCGGTCAGCATGCCGCCGAAGTGCAGCAGCACTTTCTCGCGAAACAGACTGGTGGCCGGGCGCGACAGCCCCGCCGCCACCGGCACGTCGGCAAAGCTCACAAAATCCTTGATGCGGGGATGGATTTCGAAGTGCGGCCGCCGCGGGCCCAGGTAGGCGAAACGGTAGGGCTCCTCGCTCTTCTGAAAGTGCGCGAGGACGGGAGGGCTGTAAGAATAGAAGCTGGCGGAGACGGTAGGATTGACGCCGTAGTTGGTGTGTAGCATCAGCAGCAGGCCCACCGCCGCCACCCAGGGCGCGGCGCGCCCCGCCGCGTGTTTGCCGCGCACGAGCGCCAGCAGCCACAGCAGGCCGCCCAGCGACAGCGCGACCAGTTGCGGAAACTGCGCCTTAATTTCAAACAGCAGGTACCCGAGCGCCACGGCGATCTGATCGGGATGCAGAATGTCTTTGGGCCCGGCGAGGAAAAGGTTGTTGGTGCGCACCAGCACCCAGCCGGCGGGCGCGGTGATGGCGCGCGGCGCCACGTACGCCAGAGCCAGGACGGCCAGCGACCCCGCCAGCACCACTGCCAGCGGTACCAGAACCTTGCGCCGGCGCGACGCCGGCTGGGCGCCGAAATCGCCCAGCGCGTCCAATCCCCAGCCCGCCAGCAACGCCGCCATCAGCACCGCCGGAATCAGAAACTTGACGGGAAAGCGCACCAGGCGGAAAAGCGGCAGGGCGTAATAGACCGCCGGAAAAAGCGGCGTGAAGCGTCCCAGGGCGAGGACCAGCAGCACCACCCCGGCCCAGAACACGAAGCGCCGCCGCGCGTTGCGTCCCATAACACCGCCCACCAGCGCGAAGAAGAGAGGGATGAAGCCGACGAAGTAGGAGAGCAGTAGGGGCACGGCGCGGCTATTGAGTACCAGCTTCCAGATGGAAGGCGAGTCGAGCGACGAGCCGAAAAACTGCGGCAGCACCACAGCCAGAAGCGACAGGGGGTGAAACGACCAGTAGCCTGCTTGCCAGAACGTCAATCCATGGCCGCGCCGCGAATTGTGCAGCAGGTGGAGAGCCGGCAGCAGCGCCACCGCGACCACAGCAATCATGGCGCAGCCCACGGCGAAGAAAATCAGCAGCACGCGCAAGTTGGCGCGCGAAAACAGTCGCCGTACCCCTCCCGTTCGCCAGAGCCCGTAGGCGGTGGCCAGGCCGAAAGTGGCCATCAGCGTCAAGGGCTCGCCGGCCAGGAACTGCATGGCGAAGACCAGCGTCAGCCCCACCCAGGGGCGCCAGGAGCGGCCTTCCATCGCCGCGTCGGTGGCCAGCAGCGCCCAGGGAATCCAGGCGACGCACGCCGAAAGGTTGTAGAAGTTTCCCACCGAGAGCACCGGGCCGCTGAGGGCAAACACCGCGCCGGCAAAAAACGCCGCCCGGCGGCTCTGCTCCCAGCGCCGCGCCAGCAGGTAGGTGCCCGTGCCCGCCAGCACAATGGACACAACGTAGTGCAGCGGGTAAGCCACCTTGAGCGGCAGCAGAACCATGAGCAGCGTGAAGGGATAGAAGAACAGGGTGTTGGGATTGGCGAGCAGCGGCTGGCCCATGTTGAGATAGGTATTCCAGTAGGGCAGGTGGCCGCTGCGGCAGATTTCCCGGATCAGCCGCGCGTGCGGATAGCTGTAGTTGAACACGTCGCGGTAAAACAGCATGTCGGAGGTGAACAGGACTTTCCAGAAGAGAAAAACCACCAGGCCGGCCAGCGCCCCCAGAGCGGCCACGTCGCGAAGGCCAAAGGAGCGCGGCGGGGAATCGGGCGCGGTGCTTTGGGAAGGCAGGCTTTCGGAAGGGGTCTGCGCCATGAATTTGAAACCGCGCGGTAGTGTAGCAGACGCCGCAAAGCGGGTGCAACCGGCGGCGGGGGAAATGCGCCGCCTCTCTGGGGGCTAGGAAGGCGTCTCGGTGCGCGCGGCGAAGATGTTCATGATATCGCCCAGGTCCACAGTGACGTGGAAGCGCCCGAAGGGAGCGCCGAGCCATCGGCCGAGGAAGCCGAGGCCGGGCACCAGGCGCGCCCCTTTTTCGATGAAGTAGCGCAGCGAGACCACGCGCTGGTGACGCTCGATAGCCAGCACCTGGAAGCCCGCGGCGTGCAGCAGGCGGGTGATGGAGTCGCGGGTGAAATAGAAGAAGTGCATGCGCATGTACCAGGGCCAGCGGCCTCCCGCCAGGCGCGCGAACAGGCTGTCGGCGTCCATGGTGCTCATGCCCAGGATGCCGCCCGGGCGCAGCAAGCCGCGCACGGCGCGCAGGTCGGCGAGCGGGTTGTCGAGGTGCTCGATGACGTCCCAGAGGGTGACGACGTCAAAGGCGGCGGGAGCGAGGCCGGAGTTGCGAAACGGCGCGTTGACGACCTCGATGCCCCGGGCGCGCGCCTTCCCGGCTGCCCAGCGGCTGGGCTCGATGCCCGTCACCTGCCAGCCGCGCTGCCGCGCCACGCTCAGAAAGACTCCCGTGTAGCACCCCACGTCGGCGAGCCGGCCCGGCGCGCGGTAGCCTTCCAGGCGGTCGAGGAGTTTGGAGAAGGTACGTATGCGGCCGCTGGTTTCGCGCTCGTAGACGGGGTCCTCCACCTGCGAGTACTGGTCTTCGATGGCCGCCGCCTTTTCGCGCGGGTTCTGGTAGATCAGCCCGCAGTCGCGGCATTGCACGATATTGGTGAAATCGCCGTGGCCGCCGCTGGTGCAGCGGAAGGTCTCCGCACCGTTGGGCGCCGCGGGCGTCTTTTTCGCCTGGCCCGAATAGAGCACCGAAAACCGCGTAGACCCGCATAGGCCGCAGGGCATCAGCTCGCGGCCTTCCTCGCCCGCACCTTCGGGCATGACCAGGCGCCGCGGGCGCGCGGTCTTGGAGAGCAGCTTGCGGTTCCACCAGGCGCGCCAGGTGACGTTGGAGTTGACGGAGAAGTTCCAGATGGCGGCGATGCTGATCCCCAACAGCACGCCCGGCACCAGCGGCAAACCGAAGCCCACGACGAAGATAATGATCAGCAGGACGTTCAATCCCACGCCCGCCGCCGAAAAGGCCGCGAAGGCGCCCAGGCGTGTAAGGAGCGCACGCAGCCCGGGATGCGCCCGGCGCGTTTCCGCGAAGGTGAGCACTTCGTTCCAGATGAAGTTGTTGAGGATGGCCACCCCGGCGCCCGCCAGCGCCGCCTCGGGGACCGGCCAGCCGTAATGGCGGTTCAGCCTGGAAAGTACTCCGAAGTTGACCACCGCCCCCGACAGCCCGACCATGGCGTACGTGACGATGCGCCAGAATTCCCCTGTCTCCGTCGAGATGCGCAGCAGGTGCGCGAGGTACTTGAAGACGATGGACGAACCGAGCTTGCTGCCGCCCCGCCGCCGCTCCTCGAAGGTGAAGGCAACTTCCTCCACGCGGCTGTAGCTGCCCTTGGCGAGCACTTCGAGCAGGATCTTGTAGCCGATGGGATTGAACGCCCTTCCCTCCAGCACCTCGCGGCGCAGCATGAAATACCCCGACATAGGATCGCGCACGCGGCTCAGGGTGCCGGGCAGAATGAAGGTGGCCATCAAGGTGGCCGTCCAGGAAATGAAGCGGCGCAGCAGGTTCCAATCGCTGACCCCGCCGCCCTTCACGTGGCGGCTGGCGATCACCAGGTCGGCGTCGACTTCCTCCAGGCGCGCGAAGAGGCGGGGAATCAGCTCGGGGGGCTGCTGGAGGTCGGCGTCCATGCAGCCCAGCACGTCGCCGCGGGCGACGCGCCAGCCGGCCAGCACGGCGGTTGAGAGGTCGCGCTCGTTCTCGCGCACCAGCACGCGCAGCCAGGGGTGCGTGGCGCCAAGGCGCTGGACTTCCTCGGCCGTTCCGTCGGGGCTGTGATCGTCCACCACGATCACTTCGAACTCCTGCCCGGTCGCCTGGAGCGCCGGTTCGAGGCGCTCCACGAGCGGCGCGATGTTCGCCCGCTCGTTGTAAGACGGAATGACCAGCGAGATCACGAATGCTCCTTGTCCCCGCGCAGCGGCCGCTGTGCGCTCCCAAGCTCTCGACAGCCTAACCGAATTGGCGTAGGGAATTCAAATGCCCGTGAGGGCGGGACGGAGCAAATGGAGAATTATCGTCTTCCCAGCAGCCGGATGCGCGCCGTGAGGGCGCGGCCCTGCGCCCCGCCGAAGGTGAGGAAGTTGGGAGAGTCCACGTTGTTGTCCACCACCGTGGGATTGCGGCGGTTGGTCAGGTCGTCAAACCCGGCGCGCAGCGCCCACTC
>JBJKQV010000277.1:0-3607 GCA_046704985.1 Terriglobia bacterium | reverse complement strand
AGGCGGGGTCGGACACCAGCGACGACGACCCGGCAGGGGCCACCGGGGCGCTCTGGGCGCGGCACGGTGGCAGGGTCAGGGCCAGCCCGGCCAGCAGTCCCAGGATTATCGCCGCCGTCCGGGCGCGCGGCTTTCCGGATTCCTTTCGGCTGTGGTGCATTGAACGAACCGTGTAAGCAATTTTCTATCCCAGCGCGTCGAAAAAATCAATCCCCCATTTTGCTTCGCGGCGCGCGGGACCGCGCGGGCGGAGCCGGGCGGTCAGTTTTTGCGCTGGCACCGGCAGCGGAAAAGAACCCAGAGAATCTTGCACCCGGCGCGGAAGCTGTTCACGAGCGTCCCGGAAACCTTCGATTCCCCGAAGCGGCGCGGGCGGTAGTGGACGGGCATTTCTCCCACCGGCAGCCGCAGGCGCGCGGCCTGCGCCTGCATTTCGACGGTCCACCCGAAATCGCGGTCGCGCAGGTTCATCGCCGCAAGCGCCCGCCGGCTCACCACCCGGAGCGGGCCGAGGTCGCTGAACGAAACGCCCCACATCCATCGAATCAGCCGCGTGCTCAGCCCGTTGCCCAAGCGCTGAAGAAAAGTGAGCGAGCCGCGCTCCGCGCCGCCGAGCACCCGCGAGCCCACCAGCAGGTCCAGTTGCGCTTCTTCAAAACGCGCGAGCAGCGCAGGGAGGTCGGCGGGATCGTCGGCGAGGTCCGCGTCCATAAAGGCCACGGCGGTCACCTGGGGGCGCAGTGCCTCCAGCCCCGTCCAGCAGGCTTGCCCGTAGCCGCGCCGCGGTTCGGTCACCAACTCGGCCCCGCCCGCGAGCGCCACCGCGGCCGTCGCGTCGCGGCTGCCGTTGTCGACCACCATCACCTGGCAGAAGAGCTTGCGGGGAATCTGCGCGAGCAGAATCTCCAGCGACTCCGCCTCGTTGAGGGCGGGAATAATCAGGGCGTAGGAGGGAAGCGCGCGAGCCACCGTTCAAGCTCTTTCGCGCCGCACGCCGCGCGTCTGGCGGCGGAAGGCGAAGTGTGGTATAAATGTAGTTTCAGCGGCTATGCCTGCCATTCAGGGTTCCAACTCCACTCGCGCCGAAGATACGGCGCACCCGGAGAAGACAGGGTTCTTCAACACCCGCTATTGGCTGCGCGACCTGCTGCTCTCCCTGCTCCTAGCCCTCACCATTGTGGTCTTTCTCTATCAGCCCGTGCAGGTCGAGGGGACCAGCATGCTGCCGCAGTTGTCCAACCACGAGCGCATTTTCATCAATAAATTCGTCTACCGCTTCGAGCCCATCCACCGCGGGGACGTGGTGGTGTTCCACTATCCCCTGGACCCGTCCAAATCTTACATCAAACGGGTCATTGGATTGCCGGGAGAAACCGTGCGCATCAAGGGCGGCGTGGTCTACATCAACGGCAAGCCTTTGCGCGAGCCCTACGTCGCTTCCCGGTACGTGGACCATGACAACTCCCCGGCCGTGAAGCTGGGGCCGGGAGACTATTATGTGCTCGGCGACCACCGCGACGCCTCCAACGACAGCCGCGAGTGGGGCCCGGTGGCGAGAAAATACATTTTCGGCAAGGCAGTTTTCGTCTACTGGCCGTTCAGCCGCTTCGGCACGCTGAAGGAAGACTCTGCTTCCTCGCGCGCCGGCGCGAACGGACGGCGCCAGCCCGGCACCTGAGCATGCAAGCGATATTGGCCCTCGAGGACGGCAGGATCTTCCGCGGGCGCGGATTTGGCGCGCCCGGCGAGCACGCGGGCGAAGTGGTCTTCAACACCTCCCTTTGCGGTTATCAGGAGATTCTCACCGACCCGTCTTACGCCGGCCAGATCGTTCTATTGACTTATCCCCACATCGGCAATTACGGCACCAACCCGCTGGACAACGAATCGGCGCGCCCGCACGCCGAGGGTTTGATCGTGCGCGAGATGAGCCAGCTGGCCAGCAACTGGCGCTCCGCGCAGGAGACGGCGAGTTATCTCGCCAATTTCGGCGTGCCCGCCATCTCCGACATTGACACGCGCGCCCTGGTGCTGCACCTGCGCCGGCAAGGCGCGCTGCGCGGCGTGCTGTCCACCGTCGACCGGGACGAGGCGAGCCTGGTGCGCAAGGCCCAGGCCTCGCCGAGCATGGTGGGGCAGGACCTCGCCAGCCGCGTCTCCACTTCCAGCCGCTACGACTGGACGACCCCTTCCGAAGACCCGTCGCGCCCCGCCGCCCCTGCCGAGCCCGCGCGCTTGCACGTGGTGGCGTACGACTTCGGCATCAAGCAGAATATCCTGCGCTGGTTGGTCGACGTGGGCTGCCGGGTGACCGTGGTGCCTGCCTCGACCACCGCCGCCGACGCCTTGGCGCTTCGGCCCGACGGAGTGTTTCTCTCCAACGGTCCCGGCGACCCGGAGCCGCTCGCCTACGCGGCGCGCGCCGTCCGCGATCTGCTCGGCCGCGTGCCCGTCTTCGGCATCTGCCTGGGCCATCAGGTCATCGGCCTGGCCCTGGGCGGCAAGACTTACAAGCTCAAGTTCGGCCACCACGGCGGCAACCATCCCGTGCTCAACCTGGAAACCGGCAAGGTGGAAATCACCGCGCAGAATCACGGCTTCGCCGTGGACCCCGATTCGCTGCCGGCCTCCGACGTGGTGCTCACCCACCGCAACCTGAACGATGATACGCTGGAAGGCTTGCGCCACCGCTCGCTGCCGCTTTTCAGCGTGCAGTACCACCCGGAGGCTTCTCCCGGCCCGCACGATTCGACGTACTTGTTCGGGAAGTTCGTGGATTTGATGAATCAATTCGGGGAAGCTAGAAAGAAATAGGAGATTTTCCCTCTCCCTTTCAGGGAGAGGGAAGGGCTGGGTGGTTCTCAGTTGCGGGCGGCGCGTTGACGGCATAAACGCCTTGTGCTAATGTGTGTTCATGGCTAACACAAAAAGCAGCACGGTCAGCATTCGCCTGGCCCCGGAGGTCAAGCGCAAGCTTCGCGGCCTGGCGAAGTCCACCGGCCCGAGCGGCAACTTTCTGGTTGCCGACGCCATTGAGATTTACGTCCAGGAACAACAACGGCAACTGGAATCCATCCGCCGCGGATTTGCGGAGATCGAGGGCGGGCACTATATCCCCCACGACGCGATGAAAGCCTGGCTGCTCTCCCTGGGCTCCGACCACGAGTTGCCGGCGCCCAAGTGCGTTTGCGGCCAATCGCACGACGAGCCGGAGCGATGAAGTTAATCTGGTCGCCTGAGGCGAAGCGCCAAATCAGCGAGATCTGGCATTACATTGCGCTGGATGACCCCGAAGCCGCGGACCGCATGGTGACGCGTCTGGTGGCGGCGGCCGAGAAGTTGCCCCACTTCCCGCACCTTGGGACGCCGGGACGAGAAGGCTCCCGCGAGCTGGTCATTGGCGGGACCCCTTTTATCGTGGTTTACCGGATCAAGGGCGAAGAGATCAGAATCGGCACCGTCCTCCACGGCGCGCAGCGCGGCGGCGATTAGCGGCGGACTTGGAAGTTGTGGGACGGAATTAGATGCACGTTTCGTGGACATTCACGGGCGATGGGATAATCACGCTGCTGGTTGGCTTGCTAGCGTTCATTGGCGTGATATGGAC
>JBJKQV010000276.1:0-15651 GCA_046704985.1 Terriglobia bacterium | reverse complement strand
CGGTTTGGGCGGCCACGGTTGGGGGTGGCATGGTTTCGGAGGCGGCGGATTTGGCCACAAGAAGACCACCGCAGTCGTTGGCATCAGCGCCCGCATTGTCAATGTGAATACGGGACAAATTCTGGCGGTCGCCGATGGGAAAGGCGAATCGGCGAGGGGTAGTACGTCGCTCGGCGGCTTCGGCTCCAACTGGAGCGGCGGCGGCGGAGGGCACGTCAACTTCGGGGACAGCAATTTCCTACAGACCATCGTGGGAGAGGCGGTGAAGCAGGCTACGGATCAGGTGGCGGCAGCCCTCGAAACCGATCATTCCAAAATTCCCACCCAGTCTGTCCAGGTGAATGGGGTTGTCGCCGCAGTCTTGAGCGGACAGGTGGTTTTGAACGTTGGCACCAACGCCGGGCTCCACGTTGGTGACCGATTGGACATCGAGCGAGTCACGATGACGATCAAGGACCCCACCACCGGAAAGGTGATCCGGCAGATGACCTCGCCGGTTGGCGTGGTCCAAGCCGTCAATGTGAACGCCCTCTCCGCCGTCTGCAAGATCTTGTCGGGCTCGAAATTCAAGGTGGGCGAACTGGCGCAGACAGCGCCCCACTAATCTTCACGGGAATTTCGTCGGCTTGGCGGGGGCGACGGCAAAAAGCAAAAAGCTGACTGTATACATCAGCCAGTACTGAAAGCAGTGAGTCGAGGGTTACGGTGCAAAGATATTGGACTCTGGTTCTCGTCGGAGTGGCGAGTCTTGCGTTTGCGATGCCCGCCGGTGCCCGCCTCCGGCATTCGTCCTCCGGCCGGATCTCCTTCTACAGCGACCTTGGAAATGTCATCAACAGTCCGTACCGCAGAAATCCGCTCGTCACCCGCCCCTCAACTCTACTCTTGGCTGAAGATGGTTCTATAGCGCTGATAAATTTGCAATGGAGCGGATGGGGTTCGAGCATCGCGCGTGCGACAGGGGTTCGGAGCGCAAGCGATTGCGTACCGAACTGCGCGGCCGGCAAGCGCGCGACGAGCCGGGCCCGATTGACGCTCTCGCACCCGGGAGTTGTTCTGGGCCACAGGGTCTACCGTTGCTTCGAATTGACCATCCCCTCTCACCCACGGTTGGACCGGCGCGAGTGCATCCGGCGGCACGGAAGCTTCTACGGATACACGCCGGTTTCCACCCCCGGGCCTCCGGCACGGGCATCCGCGGGCGACTAGGAACGGGTTTAGTGAAATCTCTCCAGATGAGAGAACAATAAATCGCGGCCATGAGTTTTGAAGATCAGGTTTCGCTACGAGGTGCTGTGGGAAGCAAATTCGCGCCGGTAAATTCGCACGCCCATCAATGTGCGAAACAACCTAGTTCGGGAGGGAGTCATGAAACGATTGGTATTGAGTTGTGTGTGTTTGTGCGCCCTGGTGGGTCTTGCTTCCTGCGGGAGTGGGGGGAGCAGTAACACGAATAGTCCGAGCCTGGGGTCGCCGCAGGCGTTGCTCTCGGCCAATTCCCTGACTTTTTCGAACACGGTCGTGGGTACAAGCGCCACGTCGCAAAGCGTGACCTTGAGCAATAAAGGCACTGCCGCGCTGAGCGTCAGCGGCATTTCAGTGGGGGGCGCGAACGCCGGCGACTTCGCCCAAACCAACACCTGCGGCGCATCCGTTGCCGCGGGGGGCAGTTGCTCGATATCCGTGGTCTTCAAGCCCGCAGGCGCCGGGCCGGAAACTGCTTCGGTCAGCATTGCAGACAACGCCACCGGCAGCCCGCAAAATGTCACACTGTCGGGAACGGGCGGATACATCGTCAGCGGAACGGCGAAGAAAGGCGCCATCAACGGTGCGACCGTCACCGTCTATAACATCAACGCGGACGGAACGGACGGCTCGTCGATCGGGACGGGGACGACGGATTCGAATGGAAAGTTCAGCATCTTCGTCACGAGCGCACCGAGCGGCCCGATCCGTGTCGTGGTCTCCGGAGGGTCGTACACGAGCGAATGGGACGGCAAAACGGTCACCAGCGACAGCTCCATTTCCCTGGTCTTCGACAGTGCCGGCAATGGGGCGAGCGGTCTGAGCGTAACGGCGGCAACGACCTTCGTTGACTCACTGATGTCCGGGATGCTCGCAAGCGGCAAGGCCAGCAGCGTCGCCAGCGCCCACGATGCGGCCGAATCGGTCATTGACGGGTTCTACGGTCTGTCGTTCGGCAGCGGCGGTTCGCTCGAAACACTTAACCCCGATTTTTCGAGCGGCGATATCTCCAGCGATCCAAACGGCATCGCCCTTGGAATTATCGTTGGCACACTGACCGAAGAAGGCGCTTCGCTTGATTCGAGCGATCCCGACGCCCTCATTGATGCCTTCGCAGCGGATATCTCCGACGGCGTTTGGAACGGTGAAAAGGGCGGTTCCGCGGTTACGCTCGGCTCCGGCGGCCCCACACTTCCAACAACCGCGGGAACATCGGATTTCGGATCGGACATCGGGACGTATATTGGGTCCGGCTCGGCGCCGGCCGCCGGCGGCGAGACTACGGCGAACACCTCAAGCGTCGTCACTTCGATTGAGGGTGGGATTGACACGTGCGGTTGCACTCCGGCCGCCGTCGGCCTGGCTTCGTCAAGCTCAGGAGCCATCAATAGCTTGTCATTCGGCGGGCACCAATACCTGTTCGTAGCCGCTCGTTCCGAAGGCATTGCGGTGGTGGACATCACCGACCCGACGGTCGCCAATCCTCCCGTAAAGCTCTGGCCGCAGCTCTATTCCAATGCCGAAGGATCAGGAGGATTCGGCGGCAACGAAGTCGGGGGCGTCGTGCCGTTTGTGGGGGGTATCGCCGGCCATCCCCAAGTCCTGGCGTTTGCCTACGGCACCGCGCACGTTCTCATCCTTAATGCCCAGACGCTCGCCACGGGCACGCCGGGAACCGATAATCCTGTGGACGCAGAGATGGACGTTCCCCTCAAGGCCACATCGCCCGTGTACTTCAGCGGCGGGGAGGGATACATTGCCGGGGCCGTTCCGCTTGGAGGACCGCTTCTCGGCCTCGCCACCGCGGATGGGTACATGGTTTTCGACGCCTCGCAAGTGCCCAATGCCAGCGCGGTCGTTCACACTTATCCCGTAGACGATCTCAACGAGATGATCGCGGAGAACCTCGGTGTTCTTGGCAATGCCGGCGGTTCTTCAAATCACTTTACGCTGCTTGGCGGCAACGAAAACGGCGGAGTGCAGTTGGTGGATTTGCCGGGCATGCCGGCTAAAGCTGCGACGGGCACTTCGTACTATATGACGCCGACAGCCTTCTCCACGATGTTCCCGAATCAGTACGGCTTCAATAGTGAAATAGACGGAAATGCCGCTGACCCCGGCTACGGGGTTGCCATCCTCACTTTCGAGGTCGGCCAGCACGCCCTATTCATCAACATGAACGGCGCCTCAAAGACGCCGCCGAGCGGGGCGACCCTCGGGACGTGGGCGCCTCCGACAACCCATGGGAGCGCGGACGTTCAAATCTGCAGTTCCTGTGGAATTGCCCAGGCAGCGGTAGACCCCACGACGCACCTCGCTCTGTTTATGGCCGGCTACACGGACGATATCGCGGTAGGCCAGATCCAGGATCCGGCCTCGGTTCCGGCCGGCGGGACGTGGCAAGGCCTTTCCGATTGGAGCTTTTACACGATCACCGATTCACCGTCCCTTTCCAGCTACAGTTCCGGAAGCGATCCCCACGCCGACGGCGTTGTGTACAACCTCGCCAAAGGTACCCCATATGGTTACGTTCTGGATGGTTCGGATACGCCGACGGGGGTCATGCAGATCGATCTTTCCGGGTTCCTCGCAATTTCGCGGGCCGGACCGTCGGGCGACGCTGCACATCAGCCTGCAAGCGATCCGGCGACGGTGACCGATTCTTCAACCGGCGGTCTCGTCATGCAGGAAGACGCGTTTTAGAATGCATGGCTGGCCGTTTAAGGAATGGGCGTGGCTCTCCAGCCACGCCCATTGTTTCCCCCTCACAGTCACCCCGTTGGTCCTTCGTTTGGACGTGTCCTGACTGTGCGAGTCTGCCCGCTTTTCGCCGGGCGAAATTGTTTCCGACGATTATTCTGATTCAATGATGAAGGGATTGAAATCGGTGTCTCTGTCGAAGTAGTCCTGGTGTTCCAGCCGCTTCAGGTTATTGACCACCCAGTACGTCCACGGTGTAAGGACCACCTCAACCAACGTTTTTAGAAACCAGCCCGAAAGGATTGATTCCACGAGCAACTTATGCGGGATGACGCCGTAGAGAGCTATGGTGTAGAACAACGCTGTGTTGGCAAATTCTGAGACTATCGTGGACCCTATGGTGCGGGTCCAAAGGTATCTCCCGTTGGTCCAGACCTTCATCTTGGCAAGGGTGTAGTCGTTGAGCATGCCACCCACCCATATCGCGATCCACCCGCCGATAAGAATGCGCGGCACTGAGCCAAGGACGATGGTATAGGCTTCATTATGCTGAAACCCCGGCGCCGGAGGAATGTGAATCACAATTTCGTAGGTGACTCCAGCCAGCATTGAGGCAAAGAAGACCTTCCAAACAACGCTGCGCGAGCGCGCATATCCGTACACTTCCGTCAACACGTCCGCGATAACAAATGTAAAAGGGAAGTACAGCACGGTCACGGAAATGGGGAAAACCCACAACACGATGATCTTGCCTGCGGTTATGTCGGAGACCAATTGGAAGGTGATATAGGCCGCGGTCAGCAGGCCTAGATAGCGGAATTGCGTCGGAGCCGCAGCCCTGGTGTTCGTCATAAGTTGACCCTTGCACGGGGCATAAGGAGTTGACCCGTATAGCCGATATCAAAGATTTCTTTGTTCAGCCCTGGTGCGACGCGACTTTCGTTCTACCGCAACTCGTCCTACCCGACTTTCCTCAACCGGGCCCGGCGCAGAATCGCTGACAATCCAATTTCCGATTAGTTGGGCAGCCGTGGCTTCAACGCCGGTTCGATGCCCTCCGCCCATTGCTTTCGTGTTCTTGCTTAACGGAGGGGCCCCAACCCTTCCACCATCTGGTCGGTGGTCCGTTGCCGGCAGTAGCCGCGGTTGTTCTGAAGCGAAGCCGTATGGCGTTCCTCGGACAGGGTTGCGCAGGCATCCGTGACCAGCGTCACCAGGTACCCGTAGTCGCAGGCATCCCGCACCGTTGAATCAACGCACTGATCTGTCAGGAAGCCACAGACGATCAGATGCCTGATACCCAGATTGCCCAAGACGTAATGGATGTTCGTCGAGATGAACGCGGAAGACGAAGTCTTGGGAAACACCATTTCATCGCCCTGCGGAGCGATGGCGCCGATCACTTGCGCGTCTCGCGAACCCTTAGCGCAGAAAAGACCTGAGACCTTGTAGTCAAGCCCCATGTCCCGGCCATCCAGTGTCAAGCTCTCGATCACCGTATACATCACCTCAACGCCGGCTTTGCGGCAGGCTCGCTGAAGTCTTTGCATATTCGGGACCACCCGCTGCTGCGTCTGACGGAGAAAGTATCCGTAACGCGCCTCCACAATCTCCGGCGGCATCCCCGCATATTCGCCCCCGCCCTCCGCCGAGTAGTTCTGTACGTCGACGAAAAGCAGCGCTGTGGCTCCACGCTTTACGGGCACGTCGCGCGATAACCCGAAGTTCTTCACGCCACCCTCCAGCCCGCCTCACCCGCTTTCACGGCGCATGTCGGCGCACGCCCGTTCATCTCGTGGGTTCTCCCTCATCAATAAACAGCTGCATAACGCGCGCAGATTTCCTCGGGGGTTGCCCCTTCGAGTGACTTGATTTCCGCCCGCTTGAAGGCCAGGTAAGCCGACCTGGATTCGCGACCCCACCAGGAAACCGTCTCTTCATCTTCCTCCAGGGCCGCGAGGGCCGCCTCCAGCGAGCGCGGCAGCAGCGGCGCCTTCGCATTCGCCGCCGGCAACGTTAGCTGCCGCGTCAGGCCGTCGACACCAGCCCAGGCGATCGCTCCCAGGGCGAGATACGGGCAATTGGACCCGTCGGCGACGCGAAACTCCACGTTGAACTGCCGCGCAGGCTCCTCGGGAGACGGCAGGAACACCGGCGCAACACGCACTGCCGCGCCACGATCTTGCACGCCGAGGTCGGCTCGCACCGGAGCCCAGCGGTTCGGTGTGAGGCGGTAGTAAGAAGCGATTGAAGGAGCGGAAAAGGCACAAAGGGCCGGCAGATGCGCAAGCACCCCGGCAAAAAATGAAGCCACTTGCTTCGAAATTCCGTAGGCCGCCCCGGGATCATGCGTCACCGGCTTGCCGCCCTTCCAAAGGCTCACATGGATATGCGTGCCGTTACCGATCCCGTCGGGCATAAGCATCGGCGCGAAAATCGCCCGCTGGCCGGTCCTCCAGGCAATCGCGCGCGCGAGCTCCCGCAAGACCACAGCTCCATCTGCGGCGCGCACGCCCTCCTCAGCCGCGATGGTCGCCTCGTATTGTCGCGGTCCGTATTCGGGCAGGAAACTGTCAGGCGTGAATCCCGCTGTTCTTACCGCTGCCATCAGAGCCTCGCCGAAACTCCCCTGGCGCCGAAACGCATCCAGCGAATAAGTTGCCCCGGGGCGGTCATCCACGCCCGACAGCACAAACTCCTGCTCGAAGCTCGCCACAAGTTTAAGCTCAAACTTGGCGAGCGCCTCCAGCCCTCGCGCAAGAAACGTCCTTGGGCAGTAATCCCACCTGCTGCCGTCAGTGTTGACGATGTCGCCGAGATAAAACCGCTCGGCCGTGCCGTCGTCGAACGGCACTTCGATCCGCGCGCGCGGGTCAGGTCTAATGATCAGATCGCCCGACGTTCCGAAGGGTGTGGTGAGAATCGGCCCGAAGCAGGACATCATGATGTTGGAGTGGGTCAGTCCCACCCCTTTCTTCAGCCGCACTTCGAGGTCCGACTCGGGAAAGGCCTTGCCGCGGACCAGGCCTGCCCAGTCACACACGCCCACAAATGCCAGAGGTTCCGTCTTCATGAATGAATATCCTTGCCCTGCGCATTCGGCCCGGAAAATTCCAGCCCGGAAGCTTGCCACCCCATTTGCGCGATCGCCGGCCGCATCGCGACCAAACCAAGGCCCAGGGCAAGGTAAGCAATGACCACATAGGGCCAAAGATCTTGCGGATAGGAAGGTACCGGGTAGACCGAGCTGAAAAGCGGCCAAAGCAGGATCAGCGTCCCCGTTGCCCCGAGCGCCGCCCAAACCAGTTTGCGCTCCCGCGCCGCATTCCGCGCCTCCGCTTTGGTAACACCGATATAAACAAGGATCAGCGCGAGCGTTCCGATGGCCCCCATCTCGCCATAATAGCCGGCCGCCCCCATGAACGGCGCCCATAGAACCACTCCGCCGATCGAGATTGCACCGACGGTCAAAACTGCGAGCCACGGCGTCCCATGCCGTTCATGCACCAGGCCCAGCACCGGCGCAAGCCCGGCTCGTCCCAGAGCGAAAAGCATGCGCGACGCGGCACTCAAGCTTCCCAGCACACAGGAAAACGCTGAGATCGCAGCCGCAAGGTCAAGCACTACGGCAAAACCCCGCGAACCGAACTTGAGAGCCAGTGTATTGAGCGGAGCGCTGTCGCCGGCGAGGGCCTTCATGTTGCCCAGCCCAAACCCCGTGACCTGGACATAGGAGGCGAACACGTAGAACACTCCCGCCAGAAACACGGTCCCTAGCACGGCGATGGGGATTGCCCGATTCGGTTCGCCCGTCTCTTCGCCAAGCGTCGCCGCTCCTTCAAAACCGGCAAAGGAGAGCACCGCAAACACCATCGCAAATCCCACTCCTGACCATCCGGATCCCGGACCGGGCACAAACGGCGCCTCACTCAGTCCGCTGGTTTTGCCAACCTCCACAAGGACGATCACGCCGAGCACGATAATCGCGAGGATGGAGACGACCTCCAGCGCCAGCATGAGGCGTGCGGCCATGCGCATGTTCCGGTAAGCCAGCACAACGGCAAGCAGGATCGCCAGAACGCTCACCGGGACCCAACCGCCGGGAAAGCCGATCTTGTAATCGGCGAGCGCGGCACCAACGAAGTTCCCCGCCAGCGCCGCCGTCGCGGTTCCGTAGGCAAGATAGGTCAGCATCAGCGCCCATCCCGCCACAAACCCCGCACGCAGCCCGAATTCCCCGGCGATGTAGGCGTAAGCCGAGCCTGCATGCGCGATGCGCCGCGCGAATGCCACAAACGAAAGCCCCACGATTGCGAGCGCCACCGTTCCCAGGGCGAAAGCCAGCGGCGCCGCCCGGCCCGCGGCTCGCACCGCCAAGGTCACATTGAAGGCCATGGCCATCGTGGGAGCGATGATCGAAAGCGAAAGGCCGATCGCTTCCGTCAACCCGAGGTTGCGGAGCAGATGCGTCATTGATTCCCCTTGGTTGGGGCAAGTCCAGCGGTCCGATGTCCGTTCTTGTGCCAGCGCGAAGGAGAGAGGCCGGTGTCCCTGCGCACTGCGTCCTCCGGTCGGCCTGTGATGCCCTCTACCGCGCGCTTGTGCTCCCAGTCTGCAGTTCTCAAATCAAGTCCGCGAGCCAAAGGACCGGGAAACCACAAGGGGGCGGCGGCTTCATCCGACGCACACTGTAAGGAAGATGTAATGTTAAAGCCCTGAACTTACCCTGAGCGGCTCCGGCATTCGTGCCGCTCTCCATTGGACACAAGTCCGTGTCGGCATGCCCGGCCATCTTCAGGAAGTCTGAATTATACCGGCCAGGGTCGTTGGTTACAACCTCGCTCGAGAGGGGCCCGCGCAAGTGCTTCATTGCGCTTTGCCGGTTAGCTCCCGCCGGCCTCGGAAAACGCGCCGGAAGGGAACATGACCGTCCCATCGCCCTTTCATCGCCTCGCACCATTTTCCGGCGCCGACGAGAGCCCGGTGACGTCAATGGCATTCGTGCGGATGGATAGAGGGTTGAATTCCTTGCTTGACCGTGTGTCCAACTTAGTGTTGAATGGATAACACACGATCTAGTTCCAGGTTCAGGGCGAGTCGTTCAACTTAAGGGCAAGTCCGTACAAGCAGATGGCGAAAACTGTCAAAAGCCTTGGGCTGGGGTTTCTCTTAATATTCCTCGCCTCAATGGGCCTGCTAGTCTCCGACTGGAACCGACGTACGGAGGCCCACCACCACATTCCGCGGGTCGCGATTCTCCAACATGCTTCGACGCCTGTTCTGGATGACACCATCCGGGGCATGGTAGATGCTCTGGCCGAAAAAGGCTTTGTAGACGGCAAGACGATCAGCTATAAGCGCTACAACTCGGAAGGCGATATTTCCCTCAGTAATTCCATTGCAAAGGAACTGGTCAACGGTAATTTCGATCTATTTCTGACCTCCAGCACCATCTCGATGCAGACGCTGGCCAATGCCAATCGCGGCCACAAGACGGTGCAGGTTTTCGGCGCGGTCGCGGACCCCGCCGCAGCAGGCATCGGCATTGATATGTCCAAGCCTTTGGACCACCCCGCCAACCTGGTGGGCATTGGCAGCTTCATTCCCGTTGGCAAGGCTTTCCTGATCGCCCGGGAGATGTTTCCGGGATTGAAAGAGGTGGGTGTTCCGTGGAATCCCGCGGAACCCAACTCCCGCGCCTTTGTGGTCAAGGCCCGCCAAGTGTGCAAGGAGATGGGAATCACCCTGCTGGAAGCCAACGTGGATAACAGCGCGGGTGTGGGCGAGGCCGTGGACTCTCTCGCCTCGCGCGGGGCGCAGGCCATCTGGGTGGGCGGCGATGTCACGGTGATTGTCGCCATCAACACGGTGATTTCGGAAGCCCAAAAAGCCCATATTCCGGTCTTTACACTGATCCCGGGCAAACCCGATCGCGGGACGTTGTTTGATGCGGGTGCGGACTTCTACCGCGTGGGTTTGCAGGTGGGTGATCTCGCCGCCCGAGTGCTGCGCGGCGCCGATCCTCGCAAGATTCCTATTCAGAACATCGTTCCCGAATACCTGGTGATCAATGAGCTGGCCCTGAAGGGTTTGAAGGACCCATGGCACGTTCCCGCTGGCCTTCAGGCGAAAGCCGGCATTCTGGTGGACGCCAAGGGAATTCACGACCGTTTGGCGGCGAAAAACGAGGTGGCGTCGCTGCACGCGCCCAAGGGAGTGAAGTTCAAGATCGGCCTGGCGTATTTTGCGCCGGAACCCGGCGCCGAATCGTGTATGAAAGGCCTGTTCGACGGATTGCGCAAACTGGGGTTCGAGCAAGGCAAGAACCTGACCGTTGAAAAGGCCCACGCCAACGGTGAAATTCCCAACATCACGCCCATCATGCAAAACTTCGACAACTCGGACGTGGATCTGATTGTCGCCATGACCACCCCCTGCCTTACCGCGGCCTGCACGACGGTGAAGAACAAGCCCGTGGTGTTTACGTATGTTTACGACCCGATTGCCGCCGGGGCAGGGAAGACCGCGCAGGACCACCTGCCGAATGTCACCGGCGTGGGCTCGTTCCCGCCCGTGGAAGCTACGATCGACGCCATCCAACAGATCGTCCCGGGCATCAAATCCGTCGGAACCCTTTACAACAGCTCGGAGGCGAATTCGCGGAAAGTCATTTCCGTGGCGCGCAAACTGTTTCGCAAGCACGGCATTCAGCTGCACGAAATCGCCGTCACCAACACCAACGAAGTTTTCCAGGCGGCGCAGACACTGGCTTCGCGCAACATTCAGGCGTTCTGGATCACCGGCGACAACACCGCGCTGCAGGCCTTCAGCGGAATCGCCAAGGTGGCCGCGCAATCCCACCTGCCGCTGGTGATCAACGATCCCGAATTCACGAACCAGGGAGCGGTGATGGCCGTCGGTATCGGGTGGTATGAAACCGGCCTGGCCGCTTCCAAGCGCGTCGCCCAGGTGCTGCTGGGACATAACCCCAAGGACCTGCCTTTTGAAAACGTGGCGGTTCGGAAGGTGGTGGTGAACATGAAAGTGGCCAAACGATTGGGCATCACCATCCCTCCGGATTTGTTGAAGGGCGCGGAGATATTGCCTAAGTAAGGAAAGCTGACTGCGACGCCGGCCTGCTCGAGGCGCCAGGGCACGAGCGGACAGGCAGGGGCAAAGGACTATGGAGATCAAGAAACAAATCGTCGGCGACCGGGCGGAGATCCAGGTGATCGGCCGCATGGATGCTTACTGGGCCGCCCTGCTGGCCACCGCCCTGGATGACGCGGTTCGTGAAGGACTGCACGAGATCTCATTGGATCTTTCGGAAGTTTCCTTCATGAGTTCGGCGGGAATCGGTGTGCTCGTCGGCTGCTACAAGCAGTTGCAGGCTATCCGGGGAGTTTTCACCATCGGCAGCGCCTCCAGAAAAGTCGAGGACTTGATTGAGCGCTCCGGGTTGCGAGACACGCTGCTCCCGGAGAATCGGCCCGCGCCGGCAGCCGCCGAGAGACTGCGGCCTTCCGCGGTTCCTCCCAAACGGGGCGAACAGATTGAACGGCCGGAGGGGACCTTCGAACTCTTCCCCCTTTCCGAAGAGGCGGAGGTGAAGGCCGGCCTGATTGGAGATCCGGCCCTCCTGCACGGCTGCCAGTTCCAGAAACAGGATTGCACCACGCAGACCTTCCAGGAGTCGGCCTTCGCGGTGGGAGTGGGGACGCTCGGAGACAGCTTCGACACGAGCGAGGGCCGCTTCGGTGAATTCCTGGCTGCCGCGGGAGCGGTGGCCTACCTGCCCACGGATGGAACCAACGTTCCGGATTACTTCGTCCCCGTCGGTTCCTCGGTGGCCCATGTCCAGGTCTGCTACGCTGCGAGCTTTCAGGGGAGTTTCGCCAAGATGGCGCGATTCGAGTCGAATAAGGACTCTCGCACCATCACCCTCAGCCAGCTTGTCGAGGCGGGGCTGGAATTCGCCGCCGCGGACCGCGTGGGAATGGTCATCGTGGCGGAGACCACGGGGTTGGTGGGCGCCGCGCTGCGACGGCCTCCCACCCAGGCCTCCTCGCTGAGCGCGCCGTTCGAGTTTCCCGAGGTCCGCAACTGGCTGACCTTTACGGCTGAGCGCGCATACTCGCGCAGTCTGGCCCTGGGAGTCGGCCTGGTGACGCGCCGGGAGCAGGACGCGTTGAGCCCGGTGCTGCGGCCTTTGGGGTCGAAAGGGCAGTTGCGCGGACACTTTCACGCTGCGGCCTTCAACTACCGCCACCTGCAAAGGGGCGAGATTGATCTCACGGATACGATTCGCTCCTTGTTTGACAACGACTCGCTGCAAGGAGTGCTCCATTTACTGAACGACGACCGGCCCACGACCGGGGTAGGTGACAGCGAGTTTGTTCGCGGCGCAATCTGGGTGGCGCCCGTTGCGTAGCCTTCGCCAAGGAAACATATTATGAGCTTGCTCATGGGAGCTCTGACGCTCGGACTGATTCTTTCGCTCCTTGCCCTGGGAGTGTTCATCAGTTTCCGCATCTTCGACTTCCCTGATATCACCGCCGACGGGTCGAGCACCTTGGGCGCCGCGGTGGCGGCGGCCATGATCGTCAAAGGGGTGAATCCTTTGCTGGCCAGCGCCGCGGGGTTCGGGGCGGGATTTTTGGCCGGTTCCGTTACCGGCGTGCTGGCGGCCAAATTCAAGATCAACGGCTTGCTGGCCGGCATCCTGGTGATGACCGGACTCTATTCGGTCAACCTTCACATCATGGGGAAGAGCAACGTTCCGCTCTTCTCCTCCACCACGCTTTCGACCTACGCCAAGAACCTTGGCGTCGCGATCCTCGGCGGACAGGCTCCGCTGAACATCCTGGGGTGGGAAGTCCCCGTGCTCGATATCTCCACGCTGGTGCTGGTGTTTCTTTCGATTCTCCTGGTGGGCGGAGCGCTCTACTGGTTCTTCCAGACCAACCTCGGAACGGCCATGCGCGCCACGGGCGACAACGCGCAGATGATCCGTGCCCTGGGCGTCAGCGACGAAAACATGGTGATTCTCGGGCTGGCGGTTTCCAACGGGCTCATCGGCCTTTCCGGCGCCTTCCTGGCCCAGTACCAGGGCTTCGCGGACGTCCAGATGGGCATCGGCATGGTGGTCTGGGGACTGGCGAGCGTCATCATCGGCGAAGCGCTGGTGGGCGTGCGCTCGCTGGGCTTGATGATCGTGGGGGCCGTTATGGGCTCGGTGCTCTTCCGGCTTCTGGTGGCCATCGCCCTGCGTCTGGGATTGAATCCCAACGATCTGAAATTGATCACCGCCGTTTTCGTCTTTGTGGCCCTGGTTCTCCCCGGAATCATCAAGAAGCTCAAACCTGGAAAGGCAGGGTTCTCGGGTGCTTGAGGTCCGTCAAATCCGCAAGGTGTTCAATCGCGGCACTCCGAACGAGGTGCGCGCCCTGCAAGGCGTGGACCTGACTTCGCAAGGCGAATCGTTCGTCGTCATCATCGGCACGAACGGCTCCGGCAAAACCACCTTGCTGAACGCCGTGGCGGGAACCTTCTTCGTGGACTCGGGCTCCATCTTTGTGGACGGCGCCGACATCACCCGCTGGCGGGAGCACCGCCGCGCCAAGCTCATCGGGCGGGTCTTCCAGAACCCTTTCAGCGGCACGGCCCCCCACATGACCATTGCCGAAAACCTGGTGCTGGCCGTCCGGCGCGGGCAGGGGCGCGGCCTCGGATGGGCGTTGCGCCAGCGGCTCACCGGCGAATTCCGCGACCGCATCCGCCAGCTCAACATGGGCCTGGAAGACCGGATTGACAGTCCCATCGGGACCCTTTCCGGCGGACAGCGCCAGGCGCTAACGCTTCTGATGGCCACCTGGCTGAGGCCACGGCTGCTGCTGCTCGACGAACACACCGCGGCGCTCGACCCCAAGAGCGCCGAGCAGGTGATCGAGCTGACCGCGCAGATCGTCAAACGTGAAAGGCTGAACGCGATGATGGTCACCCACTCCATGCACCAGGCCGTGAACCTCGGCGACCGCTTGATTATGATGAACCGCGGCCGGATTATTCAGGATTTTCAGGGAGCGGAGAAACGCCGCCTGCGGGTGGACGATCTGCTGACGCGCTTTGAGGAAGTCCGGCGCGCGGAGCAGCTTGACGAATCCGCCGCCGAGATGCTCAGCCGGCTCTACGTGTGACGCCGGCCGGCCCTCCGGGCGCTACTTCCCGGCCACGTAGAGATACCTCAGCAGCCGACGCTTGCTGGTCAATGCGCGGACGGTGAAAAGAAATCTCTTCAGTCGCGACCCAGCTCGTCTGTCCAAAATCCTCTCCGTAGGTTTCGATGCGCACTTGCCGGTAAGCTTCGGAAGCGTAATTCGCGTACGAGCTGTTGTAAATCCACTTTTTCCCCAGAGACGCGGACCCTCCTTTTGGGGCTGCCCATAGCGGGCGGTCAGCACACAGCGATGAAGACATTCTGTGAGAACCGAGTTATGCCCTGGAAACGAACCGAATCAGTGCGTGGAATTGTACCATCGAGGCTCGCCTCCCCCAATGGGTGGGACGAAGCCGCCAGTGGCGTTGCCCCTCACAGCGCCGCATACAAAGCCCTCGCGATGCTTTGAGGGGCTCCTGCAGCGAGCCGCCGTCAAGTGCCGCTTCAAGCTTCAACTGATTGTGCCCCTGCGAGCCGTTCAGCGCACCATCCCTTGTCCGCTGTCGATCACGAGCGTCTGTCCGGTAATGCAGCGCGCCGCGTCCGAGCAAAGGAAGACTACGCCGGCGGCGACGTCGGCGCCTTTGACTTCACGCTTAAGGGCGGTCAGCGAAGTGTAGTAAGGCGCCACTTCCTCCGGCTTGATCCCCTTTTTGCGCGCTTCGGCCTTGATGGCCTCGGGGTTCCAGGTCTTCGAGTCTTCAAACACGTTGCCAGGCGCCACTGCGTTGACCCGTATTCCGTGCCGCCCCAGTTCTATGGCCCAGCCACGCATCAACTGCAGCGCAGCGGCTTGGGCGGCATCGCCTGCGGGGCTGGATTTGGAAGCATCCAATCCGGTCTGCGCAGAAAGTATGATCATGGCCCCGCCGCCACCTTGGGCGCGCATAATCCGGGCAGCCTCGCGAGCCGGCAACAAATAGCCGGTCAAGTTGGTCTGCAAAGCCCGACGCCACTTGTCGAACGGCATCTCCGTGAGTCCATCGGCGAGCGCAATCTCTGCGGCGCAGACCGCAACGTCAATACGCCCCCAGTGTTTCAGGACGCGGTCGTAGGCCGCGGCCACCGACTCTTCACTGGTCGCATCCATGTGCACGGGCAGGGTGCGGCGCGGGTCCGCGGCGGCGGCGGCGGCAGCCGCCGCGCCCTGGTCATCCATATCGCAGAAGGCGCCCGCGGCGCCGGCCGCGACCAATCCCTGAGCGATACTGCGGCCCAGACCTGAAGCCGCGCCGGTCACCATGGCGACCTTGCCGGCCAGCGGCGCGCGCCCGGCGTCCAAAGCGCGGGCACGGTAGTGCTCGGCCTCCCAATTGATAATGAAATCGGCCGAAGCCGCGGACAGATTGTGAGCGCCTCCGGAGGCCGCAGCCAAGCGCGTGATTTTGGCGGCAGAAACCCCCAAGGCCTCGGCGGCGTCGAGCTTCAGCGGGTCATCGGCCATCAGGAAGCTTCCAACCCCTTTCACCATCGCCAACCGCGGCGGAGAA
>JBJKQV010000275.1:0-11158 GCA_046704985.1 Terriglobia bacterium | reverse complement strand
TTCTCAAAGTCGAACAGCCGCTGGTACTGGCGGATGAGGGCGTTGCGCGGCCGGGTGAGAATCTCGATCAGCGCCCGCGCGTCCAGGTCGCTGAGCACGCTCATCACCGGCAGGCGTCCCACAAATTCCGGTATCAGCCCGTAGCGGATCAGGTCCATGGGCTCGGCTTGCTCCAGGGTCTCGATGTTGCGGCGCGAAAAAGCCGTGGGGTCCTCGCCGCTGGGGGCGTGGAAGCCCATGGATTTCTGCCCCGTGCGCCGCTCGATGATCCCCTCCAGGCCCACGAACGCCCCACCGCAGATGAACAGGTTGTTGGTCGTATCCACGGGGGTGAATTCCTGGTGGGGGTGCTTGCGTCCGCCCTGGGGCGGAACGTTGGCCACCGTGCCTTCCAGGATCTTGAGCAGCGCCTGCTGCACGCCCTCGCCGGAAACGTCGCGGGTGATGGACGGGTTCTCGTCCTTCTTGGAAATCTTGTCGATCTCGTCGATATAAATGATGCCCTGCTGGGCGCGCTGCACGTCGCCGCCGGCGTTCTGCAAGAGCTTGAGGACGATGTTTTCGACGTCCTCGCCCACGTAGCCCGCCTCGGTCAGGGTGGTGGCGTCCACGATGGCGAAGGGCACTTCCAGCAGCCGCGCCAGGGTCTGTGCCAGCAGCGTCTTGCCGGTGCCCGTGGGGCCGATGAGCAGAATGTTGGACTTGGTCAGTTCCACGTCGCTGCGCAGGCGCGAGAGCATGATGCGCTTGTAGTGGTTGTAAACGGCCACCGCCAGCTTCTTCTTGGTTTTGTCCTGGCCGATCACGTACTGGTCGAGAAACTCCTTGATCTCGGTGGGCTGAGGGAGCTTGGGCTGCACGACGGCGGCCGGTTCCTCGGCGCCCTTTTCCAGGATGCTGGTACACAGGGCCACACACTCGTCGCAGATGTAGGTGCGCGGCTGCTCGATGGGCGAAGCGATCAGCCGGCGCTCCGCATCCGCAGGCTTGTGGCAGAACGAGCAGCGTGCAATTTCGTCCGCCGGACTCCGTTTCAAGCGATGCTCCCAGGCTTACTTGTGTTTGTAAATGATTTCATCAACGATGCCGTACTCGCGCGCCTGCTGGGCCCCCATCCAGAAGTCGCGTTCCACGTCGCGCTCGATTTTCTCCAGCGGTTGCTGCGTGTGCTTGGCCATGATTTCGTTCAGGCTGGCGCGCAGGCGCAGAATCTCGCGGGCGTGGATATCAATGTCCGTGGCCTGGCCCGACAGGCCGCCCATGGTGGGCTGGTGAATCAGTACGCGGGAATTAGGCAAGGCGAAGCGCTTGCCGGGCGTGCCCGCGGAAAGCAGCAGGGCCGCCACGCTGGCCGCCTGCCCGATGCAGATGGTCGCCACGTCGGGGCGAATGAACTGCATGGTGTCGTAAATCGCCATGCCCGCCGTCACCACGCCGCCCGGGGAATTGATGTAAAGCGAAACGTCCTTCTCCGGGTCTTCGGCCTCCAGGAAGAGGAGCTGCGCAGTGACCAGGTTGGCAATGTTGTCGTCGATGGGCGTGCCGATGAAGATGATATTGTCGCGCAGCAGGCGCGAGTAAATGTCGTAGGCGCGCTCGCCGCGGTTGGTCTGCTCGACCACCATGGGAATCAGTGTCATACTGGTTTGAGGCGTATCCATCGCCTTTTCTCGAGCCTTACGCTTCGGCCGCTCCTTCAGGTTTCTCACTTTTGCGTGTGATTTTGGCGTTTTGGTAGACGAAATCCAGCGCTTTCTGGTTGCGGCGACTAGCTTTGATTCTAGATAGCATTCCCTCGCGTGTCAAGCGGGTCTTGAGGGCGGCGGGGGGCTCGCGGTGCTCGGCGGCCATTTGCCGGATCATCTCGTCCACTTCTTCTTCGCTCACGTCGATCTTCTCGGCCTCCGCCACGCGCTCCAGCAGCATGGCGCCGCGCACCTCGTGCTCGGCCTCCGCCCGTCCGTCCTCGCGCACCTTCTGCCAGTCCACGTCCACAGTGCGCGGATCGATGCCGCGGGTGAGCAGGCGGGTGAGGGTGCTTTCCAGTCTCCGGTCCAGTTGCGCTTCAACCAGCACTTCCGGAACCGGGATGGGATGGGCCTTTTCCATTTCCTCAATGAGTTTCTGCTTGGCGGCTTCCTCGGCGCGCGCTTGATGGGCCTTTTCCAGATCCTCGCGCACTTGGCGGCGCAGCTCGTCGAGCGTCTGCATCTCGCTCACCGACTTGGCCAGCTCGTCGTCCAGGGCGGGCAGAACCTTCTTCTTGACGCCCTGAATTTCCACCCGGTAGTGGTAGGTCTTTCCGGCCAGGCTCTTCTGGGGATAGTCGGCGGGGTAGGGGACGTCAAACTCGCGCGTCTCGCCGGCCTGCGCGCCGCGCAGGTTGTCGGTAAAAGCGGGCACCGTGCCCTCGCCTCCCAGGCTCACCATGGCTTCCTTGGCTTCCAGCGGCCCGGCCTGCGGCTGGGCGTTGTCGGTGCCGCGGTAGCCGACCGTCAGCGTGTCGCCGTCGGCGGCCCCGCGCCCTTCCACCACCTCGAAGGTGGCGGCGTTCTCGCGCAGGTGCTCGAGGGTGTGCTCCACGTCCTCGTCGCTCACCGTGGGGGCGTCTTCCTCGACCGCCAGCCCCTTGTACTCCTTCAGCTCGAATTGCGGAAAAATTTCGAAGGTGGCCTTGCAGGTCAGTGGCTGGTCGTTCTGGAACTTCGGTTCTTCGAAGCTCGGGCGGCCCACCACCGTGAGCTTTTGCCCCTTCACCGCCTGGTCGAAGTACTTGGGCACGAGCGACTGCACCACTTCGTTCTGAATGTCTTTGCGGAAGCGCCCGAGCACCAGGTTGGCGGGCGCGTGCCCGCGGCGAAAGCCCGGAATGCGAGCCAGGCGGCGGTACTGCGCCGTCACGCTTTCGGTTTCCCGCTGCACCACGTCCACGGGAACTTCAATGACCAGCTCCTTCTTGCAAGTCTCCGGCACCACGGCTCCTCACAAACCTGAAACAGGAAGTTGACGAAACAAGGAAAGATCTCTTCGCAAACTCGGCGGTGGATTGAAACCTGACGCCCGGCCCCTGGAAGCGGTCAGCCCCGCACACCCGGAAAGAAAAGTATAGCACACGCGATGGGGGTGTCAACGACCGCCCCATCGTCTACCGACATCTTGTCCGGCGGGCGGGCCGCTACCGGTGCGGCCTCCATTCTCCCGCCGCGGCGATGGAGCGCGCTCCGTTTTTTCCCACCGCGCGCACGCCAAAGTAGTGGTTATCGGTCGAAACATTCTTGAACGTATATTCGGTTCCCGAGGTGACGAAGTCGTAGACCTGCCAGCGCGGGTTCGTAGTGTCGCGCCAGAGGATTTCGAATCCGGCGCGCTGAGGGTCGGTCGGGGAGGTCCAGGAGATGGTGGCGCTGGGAGTGACCACGCCGCCGAGCGTGGCTTCGGCCGGGGCGGCGGGCGCGAGCGCCAGCTCGCGCAGCGCCTCGGCATTGTCGCGCGCCACCCGCGCCATGAAATCGAAGTTTAGGAACTTCATCATGTCGCCGTACTGAATGCCGTTTTCGACCCGCACGTTCTGGTGCTCGTGGTCGTAGTTTTCGACCGGCTCGGTAAAGCGCACGCCGGGCAGCCCGGCCATGACGAAGGGGTAGTGGTCGCCGCCGCGCCCCAGGCGGTCAACGCGGAAAATCATGTGGATGCGCTGCCGACCGTCGATCTGCTCGATGGCGCGCGCCAGCTCGCGCGAAGGCGTGTCGCAATCCTCGCGGCCGTGGCCCCCGGAAAAGAGCCGCACGCGGTGCGGAGCGCCGCGGACGGAGTCAGCGCCCACGATGTCGTTATCGAGCATGCCGCCCACCGTGTAGCCGTGTTCGAGGACGAATTCGAGCAGGCGCTTGCCGCCGTACAAGCCCTGTTCCTCGCCGGAGACGGCGGCGAAAAGCAGCGTCGCGCGGTAATGCCCGTGCGCGAGCAGGCGCGCGCACTCGATGGAAACGGCCACCCCCGAGCCGTCGTCGTCGGCGCCGGGCGCATCCGACTGCGCGTCCATCACGTCCGAGGCGCGCGAGTCAAAGTGCCCCGACACGATAAAAACCGTCTTGGCCAGGGCTGGGTCGTTGCCGGGGAGGATGGCGTAGACGTTCTCGAGCGCGATAGGTTTGTCGCCGGTGCGTGAGCCGGTGGCGGTGAAGCGGTCCACCTTCACTTCCAGGCGGCCGCCCGATTGCCTGGCGATCCGGTCGAAGCGCTTGACGATCCAGTCGCGTCCGCAGCCGATGCCGCGATTGGGATCGGTCCAGGAAGAGAGCGAGCTGCGCGTGCCGCAGCTCACCAGTTCCTGGATGGTTGAGCGCAGGGCGTTCTGGTGAACGTCGCGGAGAGCCAGCACGCCGCTCACCGGCGGCACGAGCTTGGGCGAGGGCTTGCCTTGCGGCGGCTCCGCGGGATCCTGAAGCGCAAAAACCAGCGAGGCGCTGAAGAGCGCCAGCACGAACAGCGCGAGGTAGGAGCGTTTTCGAGTGTCCATGGAATCCTCCCGAGGGCCTTGAGTATAACCCCGCGCGGCTCTGGCGGCGCTACCTCTGAGAAGATTTGGCGGGGTGCCGCGGGGCGCTTATAATGGGCCGGTGCGAAAGTGGCGGAACTGGCAGACGCGGCACATTTAGGAACCTTTCAGGGAGCGCGCACCGACATGCAACAAATTGCACATCCTTGCGATTTCAATCTCATGCAGGTGTATCCCGCGCACCCTCACGCACTTTTCTGCACGAAATCGCAAACGCAACAGAGACTAAAACTGAAGCCATTTAAAGCGCTCCAAAAGGTCAACCTTGACCTGCCCCCGCTGTTCTTCCATCTTCTAAGTTCGTCTGTATGGTCCGAGGGGTGCCTGGCTTGTCTTGGATATCTTTCACGCGTGCCGGGACCTCATCCTTGCTAAACAGTCCTTTTTTCCAAAAGTTTCACAAGGGCATTCTAAGGTCACCACGTTGGAAAAGGCCGATATGTCGACGCTCACGGTGACCTGCCTATCTGGTTCGGCCATGTTTCCCCTTCCGATTGACCATCGATGTGGCAACGGAGATCAGTAGTTTCCTGTCCTTTTCGTTGATCCGTTTCAACAGATTGAAGAGCCTTCTCTCGTAACTCCTAGAGGCGACAATAGAAACTGGCTCTAGCGGAGACTTGACCTCGGCAAAGTTTTCCCCCAGCGAGACACCAAGCGCTTTCGCCCACCTTTCCAAGGTAGGAAGTGTCGGCATTGTGTGGTCGCATTCAACCCGTGACACATAGCAGCGAAACAGATCGGTCTGTTCCTCGACGTCACCTTGGGACATCCCGATAGCAAGGCGGAGTTCTCGAAGTCGTTTACCGATATGGATCATGGTCACCTACCAGTTTACTGCTCCGACCTGCCCGAGTTTTGTTGAAGCGGTGGTGCTACCGTGCTGCTTCTCAAGAGAGTCGAGTATCTGGACTTCACAACTCCCGACTGGACTGTGGAAAAAGTCCGGGTGCTGGTGCACTGAAAGGATCGGCCGGCGGCGCGCGCCGGCCGACGAGTTCTGTCTGCCTCCCGGCTGGCCACGGAGCCAAACGGGCAGCCTCGCCTTTGGGGATGTACATCACCCCGAAAACGTAGAGTCCTTCCTTGGTCAGTTCGTCCGTGTAAACGATGCGGCCTGGGGTGAAGATATTGGCGGCGCCCGGCGAGTAGGGTAGCGAGGCTTCAATCACCCACCCTCGGCCGTAACCCATGCGGCTCTTGAAGCGGAATCCCCCGCGCGAGACGTTCACCGTCTTGGCGATCTCCTCGCCGTACTGTGCGTAGTGGATGCAGACGTCCACTCTAAGGTCCATACGCACGTGCTTGCGGTCATTGCGCATGCGCCTGGGGCGTGCGACGGTTGACGGAGCCTGCGGCGCCGGCGCGCCCTCTTGCGCTTCGGCGGTGCCCGGCCTGACCCACAGGTTGGTGTCGTTGCAGCGGGCGCAGTGACGCGAGAGAAAGCTTGAAGCTTCCAGGACTTCTAGTTCAAATTCGTCCAGACAGGCCAGCTCCTGATGGTGGCAGTGCACGCAAGAGAGCAGGACGCGTCCCACCGCCTCCTGCGTTTCCTTTGCTGGCGGAAACTCGATGTCCCACAAATCCACGTTGGGGTCGAGCAGCTCCACGCCGTAAGAGTAGCTGTTTTCATCTCCGCCCGTTTGCCCCACGATTCGCGCGTCTGCTTCCAGCCCCGTCTTCAGACAACGGAGATTGATCTCTTGCTCGGGAACCATCTTGCGCGCCATCAGAATCTTGGCGCCGTGCCGCCCCAGCATCAGGGTGCGGGTCTGCTCCACAAACGATTCCCCCACGCAGTCGATGCCGCTCACTGCAATGGGAAGTTCCAAAGGAACGCGATCACTGCGACGTGCGTCTTGGTTTTCCACATTTCATCTTTAGAAGTCCGAGGGACCGGATGTCATCATCAACGACCAGTAGCTTCATAAGCATTTTCCGCGCCGGTATGAAGGAAGCGGCCGGGTGGCTCCCGCTAGCCTATAGGATTACAGCCATAATGTTGGCAACTACTTCTTGATATATTCGACGCCGTAATAAAACTCGCTCTGTGTGTTCGCGGTCCAGATGACTTTGCCTTTGGTTTCGACAGGGACAGACCCCGTCGTGAAAGGCAGGATGATGGAGATTATGTCGTCCTTGCTGAAAATCTTGGAACTCAGAAAGCACAAGCCCAACTTGGAAACGCCGCGGGTCTGAGCAACGTCAGTGACACCCCAGGCGTTCCGGACCCGAAGGCGCATCACGAGCTTGATTCGCTTGGCGCGCCTTGTTCCAGTCTGCTCGGCAGCCTGCTTGGGAATGGCATTCAAGATCTCCGGTAGCGCCGTCTGTTGGCTAGGTTTCCAGCGGGTAGTTTCCTTGCATCGGTCGCAATTCAGCGAAATCATCCCGACGGCGAGCAGGACATCGTATTGGATCGAGGAGAGGGGGCTTTGCACTAGGTGCTTGCATCCCCCGCACTCGATCAGAGCCTTGGGCTGGAGTCCCTCGGAGGGGGAAGTGAAGTCGATGCCCCAGATGTTAGCGTCAGGATTGACCGCCTCGACGCCCCACTCACGCCGCTCACTGGTTACCTGTTGGAATGCCCCGACCACGCGAAACTCCTCTTCCAGCTTAGTCTTCTTGTTAAGAACCAGGATGATGTCATCCAACAACAGCGTATGAGTCAGGCTGATGCGCGCGCCTTCACGATTGAAGGATACAGTGATGGCATCCTCGGTGAATGCCACGCCGCTGGCGTCGTTGGCAATGATGCGGATAGGAATGGGAGCGAGCACGCGGTCCGAACGACGTCGCTTCTCGCCTTCCTGGTTTAATTGGACGGACGACCCCGGTCTTGTCGCTTCAGGCATAAACGCCATGAACTTATAACTGACCTTTGCGCACTCTGCAAGTCGAAGTTGATTGGAAAACGCCCCGTCAACTTACGGTTCTGTGGAAGTTCAGGTTGAACCGGGACTCGTACTCAAAGGGACTTGGCGGGGACCGCGGAAACCTCTCCTAGGGTTCCTTTGCCCCGCCAGTCTTATGGCTATAGGCGACGCCGAACAATTTGAGCTCTTCGGAGATATGTTGAACTCGTAAAATCCGGGTGGATGATGGCCAAACTAATCTAGAATGTCGCACGAGGGCGGGGGGCAAGTCGGTCATGGCGGGTGTGCCTTTACATACCGTCCAAGAGTTGCTGGGGTACAAGACATTCTCGATGACGATTCGATACTGCCGTCCAGTGCCAGGCCACATGCAGGAGGCTGTCGATAAACTTGTACCACTGGAAAGATTGACTGAGACTGGAACTGAAACTGAGGCGGCAGGCGATTCGGGGAAAGAAACCACCTACGTTATCTAAGCTCTTTTGGTAGAATGGCCTACAGGGAAACGCGAAAGTGGCGGAATTGGCAGACGCGCCAGATTTAGGATCTGGTCCCGCAAGGGGTGGGGGTTCGAGTCCCCCCTTTCGCACCACGCAATACAGATACCCTGCAAATTCCGCCTTCTCCGCTAGATTGTGCATACGTGATGCCTTGGGCCCACCTCGGTCGGTGGCGTTTCGCTTTGGGTTGTCTATCCTTAGGCGGAATTGCGATTTGCGCGGAGCTGTTGTAAGCTCGCGCTTGTGAGAGAATCTTCCCAGTCACGGCGCCGTTCAGAACGCAAAACCGCTCAGATTGCGGTGACGCTTGTCATCGAAGGGGACGAAGTGGACGAGGTCGCATCTTCGGTTGACCTATCGCGGGACGGTATGCGGCTACAGACTGACCACCTACTCGAGCCGGGGCAGCGCGTCGCGCTCCTTATGGGTGACAATCCCGCACGAGCTATCTATGCTAGGGTGGTGTGGCTTGGCAAAGCCGATTCCGAGCAGTCTGGACAAGTAGGATTGGCTTTTCTTAAACCGCTCGCGGTTCCGGTATGACCGTCGAATGCTCTAACTGGTGACACGCTCTCGCCCTGTGTCGGACTAGGCTAAGGCTTGTTGGTGCCGCTCAGGTAGCGCGTGATTGCTTCCTGCTGGAGGGGTTGCGGAGAGAGGAAGCGTACCACCACGTTTCCGCCGCGTTCTTTACGTGTGACGCGGGCGTGCATCCTAAAAAGCGAGGGCATCCCAGGTAGGTTGAACGCCAAGGCTACGTCGTCGCCCAGCTGCAGTCCTGCGGCGTTTTCTAGCAACATCCCGTCGCGACTTAAGTCCACGCTGGTGCAAGTGGAGCGCTTCTCACCCGCTTGCCAACGCACCGGGGTGCGCAGCGGCAGGCGCCTGGAACGCCGTTTCTCGCGCCAATTGTCAGAAGTCAGAACCTTAAAGAGACGGTTGAACCGCTCCTGGCTGAAGGGCTTGCCCAGGAAGAAGGTAATGCCTGCCCGGAAGCCTTCGCGCAGAGTTTGGGCGTTGTCAAAACCCGTCATCATCACCACTGGGGTGTTGTGGTTGAGAACAGAGGAACGAATGGCCCGAGTAAGGGCAAAACCGTCGAGATGGCGCATATGGGCGTCCACCAGGATGACGTCGAAGTGGTTGCTAGCAACGGTATCGGCGGCGCGGCGGGGGTCGCTGCAAGTCTTCACTTCACCCCCCGCCGTCGTCATCATGGATTGGATTAATTCCAGAGCCTGCTGGTCGTCATCCACAACTAAGACTTTTGGCGCCATACCTCAACTCCCTTTGCCCCGTGCTTTCTGCCTGCCGCGGGTCGCGCGCCCCTAACCAAAATTCTCCTAGTTATCCATTTTGAATTTTCAGCCCCAACTGCAGTACAGGATGTTTGCGCTCCTAAGAGTCACTTGTCAAGGGACGACAAAGAATCCCCTGCAAACAATGCAAGGCTTGGACTAAAGACGGCGCGGCTTGGGCATCTGGCCGATCAACCAGTGCGCGTTCCAAGGGCCTCGCTCATGGCAATCTGCCAAGGGCGAATGGGGCGTTTTGTCTAACACAAATGTCCCCTTGCGTATAATCCATTGATGTGTCAGGGCTTAACTATCGAACTATCGTGCCATACGCGTGCAACTTTCGGGCCATTGGCAGGTTCCGGGCCTCGGCTTATGCTCGCAGTGTCTTTGAGATTCAAGTGGCATGACCTTTCCCAGGCTTTGAGAAAGGGGAGATTCAGAGGCCGAGCGATGGAAAGCACAGGGACGAGACATAACCGAGAGATTACGCCGCGCGCACCGCGCTTTCCGATTCAAGGTCTGCTGCAATTTCGGGTGAAGGGCGAAGAGCAGTGGGAGGAAGGGCAGACTGTGAACATCAGCCGCAGCGGGGTCTTATTCCGGGCCTCGCAACTGCTAGCGGTGCGGACGCCGTTGGAGATGACGTTCGAGCTGCCAGCCGGGTTGACGAAGCGTCCGGCGGCCACGGTGATCTGTCACGGTGAGGTGGCGCGCACGGTGATGCCCGCCACTTCTGACCAAGCCCCTGTGCTGGCGGCGACTATCCGCGAATACCGCCTGGCGCATAGCTCTGAGGGACATGAGCCCTGAAGGCACGGAGACACGCGGGCCCGCGAGGCCTGCAAGAGTTCTTGAAGTAAGAAAAATGGCCGGCACGACCGGCGACATGGAGGAAAGGACAATGAAGAGCAAGCGAACATCACTAGCCCTGGGTCTGGCGCTCCTGCTCGCTGGGTTCGGCGGGCTGGCTACCCTTGCTTACGCGGCAGGGACGGCACTGAGCATCAGCTTCAGCCCAGCGTCTATCGTCTGTGGCGGGACAAGCGGAGCTTCGGTGACGTTTTATTACACTGTGACCTCGTCTGGCGCGGCCGACGCCGCAATGGTCACTGAGTCGATTAACGGAACCCAAGTCAACTCCTACACCATCCTTTCTGGGAACGTGAACAACGGCGGCGGGTGGACTTTCCCAAGCTCGGGACCGCTGAAGACTTACAGCGGCACTTACCAAGCCTCGCTGGGCAACGGCGAGTACACGTTCACTGTTTGCACCACGCAGAACGGTGCCAATGGGAATCAGGACAAATCTGCGTGCAACTCCCAAACCGTCACGATCAACTGCATTTCCGATCCGCCTTTGACCTGCGCCAATACCGGACCCTTCGGTGAGGTGCCGCACAACACCAACCTTTGTTCCGCCAGCGGGACCATCCAAGTCCAGTTCCGCGGCAACTTTGGCGAAACGGCCCACTTAACCATCAGGGACTCGAGTGGGACCACCTATGTGGATACGGACGTCACTCGCGCGGGGGACAGTTGCAATTACCACTTCAACTGGAACCCCCGGCCTGCCAACAGCACCAGCAATCCTGGAACAGGCAATGGCGGTGCAGGACCTTACATCTTCACGGTCACTGGGAACAGCCAGGCGCCGCTGATTTGGTCAGCAAACCTGGCATGCGAGTAAACGAACAGCCCCGAGGCGAGTTGGGAAGCGCCAGTCGCTTCCCAACTTCTTCGGGTTTAGTTGAATGGGGTGCTCGTGCGGGCAGGCGGCAACACTAAGGGGACCCAAGGAGACGAAATAGAGGTGGCGTCATGAAAGTCGAAGAATTCAACCCGCAACGAGACCTGTTTATCTCGCTCTATGCCACCAAGCTGAAAGAGATGCGGCAGACTCCCTACGCGCAGTGCGACATCCGGGAG
>JBJKQV010000274.1:0-7177 GCA_046704985.1 Terriglobia bacterium | reverse complement strand
GCTCCATGATGATTACGGTCTTGCCCACGCCCGCGCCGCCACACAGGCCCGTCTTGCCGCCCTTCAGGTAGGGCTCGAGCAGGTCCACCACCTTGAGGCCGGTTTCGAACATCTCCAGGCGGGTGTTCTGTTCTTCCAGCTCGGGGGCGTGGCGATGGATGGGGAAACGCATGTCGGAGGTGAGCGGGCCGAGCTTGTCCACCGGCTCGCCGATGACGTTCATCACCCGGCCCAGGGTGGGCTTGCCCACCGGCACGGTGATGGGGCCGCCGGTATCGGTGACCTTCATGCCGCGCACCATGCCTTCGGTGGGCTCCATGGCCACCGCTTTCACTCGCCCTTCGCCCAGGTGCTGCTCGACTTCCGCCACCACGTTTAGAGGGTTCGGAACGTCGAACCCCTCGGAGGTAATGCGCAGGGCGTTGTAAATGGGCGGCAACTGGTCGGGCTCAAACGCCGCCACCACCACCGGACCGATGACCTCTACCACTTTTCCGACGTGCGTCTCTGCCATGAGAACCTCGCTTGCTTAGACGAAAGTTGAAAGTCGAAAGTTCAAAGTTGAAAGGAGACCGTTTAGAGTTGACCGTTGAGAGTTCAGAGGCGCAATGCCAAGCGCGGAGCCCGCGGTCTTTGAGGATTTTACTCTCAACTCTTAACTTTCAACTTTCGACTTCTTCCTTTCGGCTCTTAACGTCCACTCCACCGCTCACTGCGCGGCGGCGCCGCTGACGATCTCGATGATCTCTTTGGTGATGGCCGCCTGCCGGACGCGGTTCATGTGCAGGGTGAGGGAGGAGATCATCTCCGCGGCGTTGGATGTGGCGGCGTCCATGGCGGTCATGCGCGCCGCGAATTCCGCCGCCTGCGACTCGAGCAGGGCGCGGTAAACCTCGATCTCGACGTAGCGTTCCAGGAGCTTGCCGAAAATCTCCTCGGGCGGCTGCTCGTAGATGTAATCGATGAGCGTTTCGCCTTCCACGGGTTTGACGGCGCGGATGGGCAGATAGCGCTCCTCGGTGAGGCGCTGCACCAGGATGCTCTTCGACTCGTTGTAGATGAAATCCACCGCGTCCACTTCCTGGCGCGTGTAGAGGTCCACCATGCGGCGGGCGATCTCCAGCGCGTGCGCGTACTCGAGGTGGCCGAAGAGGTTGACGTGCTCGCCCACCAACTCCACCTGGCGCCTGCGGAAATAGTCGCGCCCCCTCCGCCCCACCGCCAGCAGCGAAACCTTCCGGTCGCGGTGCTCTTGCAGATAGGCCTCCGCGGCGCGAATCAGCCCGGCGTTGAAAGCCCCGCACAACCCGCGGTCGGCGGTGACCAGCACCAGGAGGACTTTCTCCACCGGGCGCTCGGCGAGCAGCGGGTGGCTGCGGTCCTGGGTGCGCGCCGCCAGGCTCGCGAGCAGATCGAGCATCTGGTTGGCGTAAGGCCGGATGTCGATGACCCGCTCCTGGGCGCGGCGCAGCTTGGCCGCCGCCACCATCTTCATGGCGCGCGTAATCTGCTGCGTGTTCTTGACCGAGCGAATGCGCCGGCGAAGGTCGAGGACGTTGGCCATGCCTTAGTTCTCAGTAATCAGTTCTCAGTCGTCAGTGAGTTGAGAGTTGAAAGCCGACCTTCGACTCCCCTCTCCTAACTCTTCACGATTTTCTTGTCCGCCAAAAACTTGGCTTTGAATTCTTCCAGCACCTTACGCATCTGGGCGCGCAGCTCGTCGTTGAGCACGCGCTTCTCCAGGATATTCTTTCCCAGTTGCGGGTAGGAAGCGTCCAGGAACTCGTACAATCCCTTTTCGAAGGCCAGGCAATCTTCCACGGGCAGATCGTCGAGCAGGCCCTGGGTGCCGGCGAAGATGAGCACGATCTGTTTTTCCACCGCCAGGGGCGCGTACTGGTCCTGCTTGAGGATTTCGGTCAGGCGGCGGCCGCGGTTAAGCTGCGCCTGGGTGGCCTTGTCGAGGTCGCTGCCGAACTGCGCGAAGGCCGCCAGCTCGCGGAACTGCGCCAGCTCCAGGCGCAGGGTTCCGGCCACCTGCTTCATGGCCTTGATCTGGGCGTTGCCGCCCACGCGCGAAACCGACAGACCGACGTTGACGGCCGGGCGGATGCCGGAGTGGAACAGGTCGGTCTCCAGGTAAATCTGCCCGTCGGTAATCGAGATGACGTTGGTGGGGATGAAGGCGGAAACGTCGCCCGCCTGGGTTTCGATGATGGGCAGGGCGGTGAGCGACCCGCCGCCCCCCTCTTCGCTCAGCTTGGCGGCGCGCTCCAGCAGCCTCGAGTGGAGATAGAAGACGTCGCCGGGGTAGGCTTCGCGCCCCGGCGGGCGGCGCAACAGCAGCGAGATCTCGCGGTAAGAGACGGCGTGCTTCGACAGGTCGTCGTAGATGACCAGGGCGTGGCGGCCGTGGTCGCGGAAGTACTCGCCGATCGCGCACCCGGCGTAAGGGGCGATGTACTGCATGGGGGCGGGGTCGGACGAGCTTGCCTCTACCACGATGCTGTACTTCATGGCGCCGTAGTCGTCCAGGGTCTTGATGACCTGGGCGATGGTGGAGCGCTTCTGGCCGATGGCCACGTAGATGCAAATCACGTCGCCGCCGCGCTGGTTGATAATGGTGTCGAGCACGATGGCAGTCTTACCTGTCTGCCGGTCACCGATGATCAGCTCGCGCTGGCCGCGCCCGATGGGGATCATGGCGTCGATGGGCTTGAGGCCGGTCTGCAAGGGCTCGCGCACCGGCTGCCGGTCGACCACGCCGGGCGCCAGGCGCTCGATGGGGTTGAACTCCGCGGCCTCGATAGGACCCTTGTCGTCGGTGGGACGCCCCAGGGCGTCCACCACCCGCCCTACCAGCGACTCGCCCACGGGCACGGAGATGATGCGCCCCGTGCGCTTGACCGTGTCGCCTTCCTGGATCTTGGTGTAATCGCCCAGCAGCACCGCGCTCACCTGATCTTCTTCCAGGTTGAGCGCCAGTCCCGCCACCTCGTGGGGCAACTCCAGCAGCTCGCCGGCCATGACGTTATCCAGGCCGTGGATGCGCGCCACGCCGTCCCCCACCGAGATCACCGAGCCCACTTCGCTCACCGAAACGGCGCGGTCATAGTGCTCGATCTGCTCGCGGATAATTTTGGTGATTTCGTCAGCTTTGATCTGCGGCATATTTTCTTCTTCTCGGCCCTCGGGCCGGACACGCCGCGGCGCGCCCCGGCGGTTTAGCGAGCCGTCAGTCTTTCTCGAATGCGCGCCAGGCGTCCGCGGATGGAACCGTCGTAAACGGTACTCCGCACTTGCGCCAGGATTCCGCCCAGCAAATTCGCCTCCACCTGGAACTCCAGGAGGGTTTCCTTGCGCAGCGCCGCCTGGAAGCGCGTCTTCAGATTTTCCTGCTGCTCCGCCGAAAGCGGCGTGGCGGAAGAGATTTTCACCTCCACCACTCCCAGGCGGTCGTTCACCAGCCGCTTGTAGGAAGCGAGAATCTCCTCCAGCATCCCCAGGCGGTAGTGCGCCACCAGCACGTGCAGGAAATTGGAAGCGACCGTGGAGACTTCCAGGCGCGCCAGGATCGCTTCCAGAACCTTCATTTTTTCCGCGGGGGAGACGGCCGGGGTGTCAAAGACCTCGCGCAGCTGGGCGCTCAGACGGAAGGCGGCGGCAAAACTCTCCAGCTCCGCCTGCACCCGGCGATAGTCGCCGGAGGGGGCGACCACGTCCGCCAGGGCCCGTGCGTACCGGCTGGCCACGACCATCGCCATTTTGCTGCTCTCCTTGCTCCGGCTGCTTGGGCCGGGCAGGCGCCCGGCGCCCAAGAAGACGTTCCTAGTTCCGCCGCTCGGCGCCCGGCAGGCTGGAAACAAACTGGCTGACCAGGCGGGCGCGCGCCGGCTCGTCGAGCCGCGTGCGGATCATCTGCTCGGCGCGCTGCAAGGCCTCGTGGGCGGTGGAAATTCTCAGCTCCTGGCGCGCCGTGCGCGTGGCCGCTTCCAGGCGGGCTTGCGCCGTTTGCAGAATCTTCTCCGCGTCCTCCGCCGCTTCCCGGCGGATGCGCTGGCGCTCCGCTTCCATTTCCTGTTCGGCCGCGGCCTTGAAGGCCGCGACCTCCTCATCCAGGTGGCGGAGCTTCTCCTCGACCGCCGCCATCTGCGCCTGCGCCGCTTCCAGGGCTTTCTTGCCTTCGCCCAGCGCCTGGCGGATTTCCGCCGAGCGCCGTGAAAGTATCTCCCCGACTGGAAGAACTTTGCGCAGAAGGTACGCGAGCGCAGCCACCAGAATCGCAAAGTTTACGATCTTGATGATGAGCTCGTGCTGTTGTTCGCTGGATTCGCTTTGCGTCTCGGCCGCCGCGGCGCCGTGCTCCTGGCGCGCTATGCCCAGCGAGGCCGCGCCCAACAGCAGCACACCGAAACAGACCACTAAAACCGTTCGTCGCCAACGTCGATTCAAGCGGAAGCTCCCGGGGGCAGGTCGGATGAGGGTTCGGCACTCAAGACAGCTTCGGTAATCTGCGTGGCCAGGGGTTGGGCGGCGCCGCCCAGGTCCTGCCGGGCGTGCGTAATCTCCCCTTCCAGGGCGGCCAGCGACTGCTTCAGTTGCGCCTCGGATTTCAGCCGCGCTTCTTCCAGGATGCGATCGCGCTCCGCCAGCGCCTCGTGGCGGGCCGCCTCACGGACGTCGTAGACGTCCTGGCGCGCCGCCTGGAACGCCTGCTCGTACTGGAGGGCCTTGTTTTCCGCCGCGATCACCTGCTCGCGCGCCCTCGCCAGCGCCCCCCGCGTGGCCTCGTCGCGCTTCCCCAGGACCTTCAGCAGGGGGCGGAAAAGGATCCGCTCCAATACCAGCATCAGTACGAATACGAAGATAACGGTCGGGATACTTCGGACGAAGAGGCGCCCGAGCTCACTTAAAATCACGTCCATGGGATGAGGTCAGCCGTCGTGAGAGCAGTCCGATGGCCTACAATGAACCGAAAATCTAGCACGGATTTTTGAAGCCTGTCAACCCTTTCGGCGCCGCCTTCGAAGGCCCTCCGGGCTCCAGGCGCCATGTTGTCCAAAACCGCGCAAGCGCCCGCGGAAGGCGGTCAACCTTCCGGCCAGAAAGCCCGCGCTATTCAAACGTCACAAAACCCGGATTCAGAGTTCGCTGCGGATCAAATTGCTTCTTCAATTCCAAGACCTTGGCCCATTGGTCGCCATAATGAGCCTTCCACTGCGCGGCATCGAAGGAAATCCAGCCGGATAGGTACCTCTTGGCGCCCATCATCACCGCAGCTTGGCTGGCCATGTTGAGACGCGGCAGTGCCTCCTCCAAAAATCGGTGCGGAACAGCAGGAAGAATCCCGAATCCCATGACAAATTCTCCCTGCGGGCGCATGAAAAGCGGCACCTTACAGACATCGCCGCGGGCCGGCCAAAGGAGGATGTGACCGCCCGCAATCGCTTGAGGCGGAAGGTTTTGTAGCACTTGGCCGATGTAGAGGCCGGTGGTCTGCCAGGGCAGCACGCACTCCATCCAGGGGTGTGCGTACTCCCAAAAGCCGGCGCGCTTCCATATCGCGAACAAACTGTCCAGCCGCGTGAAGAATTCCATGATTGCGCCGTCTTCGGTGTGGACATGCTTATAGAACTTCAGGCCTTGCAGTTTCTCTTGCGCCTCGGGAGGGGCCTCCGGCCCGGTTTCGACAGTCGCGTGCAGCGGATAGAACCACTGGGCAAAGGCTTGGCGCCCGCCGCCCACTTGCTTGAAGCCCACCGGCGCCGGAACGCACCAGGACTCGAGGAAATCGAACCGCTCGTCGGTCATCACCCGCTTCAAGTCGTCGAGGAGCACGCCCAGGTCGTCGTAAAGCAGATAGAAACTGCGAAAGCGCGGGCGGTGGCGGCGAATTTTGAGTGTGGCCTCGGTGATGACGCCGAATTGCCCTGCCCCGCCGCGGACGGCGTCAAAGAGCTCGCGGTGCTCTTCGGGGGAGCAGCGGACGATTTCGCCCCGGCCCGTAACTACCTGAAGATTCAGGCAGTTATCCGCCTGCGTGCCCTCGCGCCAGGAGGCCACCCCCAGGCCCGCCATGGAAAGGGTTCCGCCGATGGTGACGCCCAGATTGTTGGTCAAAACGGGCGGCGAGAAACCTTGGGGTGCAAGGTGCTCGACCAGGTCGCGCCACTTGAGTCCGCCCTGGCAGGTCACCTTTCCGCCTGCCGTGTCCACCTTGAGAACCTGGTGGAGAGAGGACAAATCGAGCGCGATGTGCTCGCAAAGCGACTGTCCGGTCTGGGAGTGCGCGCTGCCGCGCGTACCGACGGCGAGAGAATGCTGGGCGGCAAAACGCACCACCGCGGCCACGTCCTCGGCCGAGGCGGGGCGCACCACGGCGGCGGGCCGGCGCGTGATGATGCGCCCGAAATCGCGCTCCACGCCCTCCCGCGCCGCTTCCTCCGTGAGCACTTCCCCGCTCACTTGGCGGGCCAATTCGGCGGTCCAGGTCATCCGTCCCCCTTGGGAAAACCCCGCCGGCACGCTTTTCCGGCAGTAATTAAGAATCTCAGCCAAGGGGGTAGTCCTGCAACCCTTTTGTGTTCTAAAATCGGTTTTTGGCGCCGGTGAGACCCCCGCAAAGGGTAACCGGCGAGGGTTTATCAGCGGAGGGCATATTGATGGGGCTGCGCTTATTTCGCCGAAAAGGGGATGCCGGCAAGGACGCACAAACCAATGGCCAGGAAGCGAAGGTTTACGAGCCTCCTGCCGACGGCGGCAAGCTGATTGTGCTCACCGCGCCGCTCACCGAGACCATCGACCATGCGGGCTATTTCATCCAGATGGGCATGGCCTCGATGCCCTACTGGATGGAATTCGTGCTCAACAAAAAGTATCCCCACTGGCGCGAGGTGCAGCGCGAAACGGACGGCTCGGCGCGCTACATGCCGGCGGGCGTGCGCTTGCTGGAAAAATCCCTGCTGCGCGAGTTCGCGGCCGGCGATATCGTCGCCTGCTTCCCCGACGACCTGGAGCGTTTCATCGGCCCGCGCACGCGCGTGGTGGCCGTCTCCACCCACAACCCGCTGGGCGTGACCTTCGCCGCCGGCGTTTACACTTCCATCTTCGGTTCCTCCAAGGAGCCTATCAATTCCCATTACGCGCGCCAGATGTTCGCGCAGATCCAGGCCAGCCC
>JBJKQV010000273.1:0-13137 GCA_046704985.1 Terriglobia bacterium | reverse complement strand
GGGGCGGGGGGGGGGGGGCGGCCCCCGTAGAGGGTCGGCTGCTTGCTCAGGTCGCTAGCATGCCCGGGGCGCGCGGACCCGGCCGGCGCGACCCTCGCCGCCGGCTTTTTCGCCGGCGCGGCGGTTTGAGCCGCAGCGGTAACGGAGGCGGCTGCGCCGAGCATGAGCAGTAGAGCGAAACGCCTGAGGGTGCGTGAAATCATCGAGGATCCTCCTGAATTCCCGGTTGGCCCGGATGCGGCCGCACTGTGAGACTGGCTTTGCGGCGGATCATTCTGTGTCCCGCGCCGCCGGCGGGCGCGGCGGGTCAGCGCCCTGACCCGGCATGAATCTCCACAACCTGAAATCCTCCCGGCGGCAGTTGCAGATGCCACGCGGCACCGCCGGCGGGGGTTCGCTTGGCCGCGATGGGCTGATGAGTCTTGCTGTCTTTGACTTGGAAAACGCCGGGGCGCAGCCCCGCGGCCCGGGGATGGAAAACGATGCGGCCGGAGTATCCTTGCTGGCCGCTGCAATTGGCCAGGGTAAGCCAGACGATGGACGGATGCGCCGTGAGAACCACCTCCAGAGAACCGGAAGGAGGGTCAAGGGTAACATAGGGATAAAGAGAGGCGACAAAGTTTGTGGCGTCCTTCGTGACCCGCGCACCCGTGGCGTGTTTTGCAAGCAGGGGTGGGCTGGCCGGCCCTTCGCTCAGGTCGAGAATGTTGCGAAAGTCGGAGGGATGGGCCAGGCCGGCGGCGATTTCCTGGTCGGTGATGACGTGTGGAAGCACGTACCGGCGCAGAATTTCCTGCAACTGGCGGTTCAGACTGCCGTAGGCGCTGAGGTTCCGGGATTGGGCGATGCGCAACGTGGGGACAAAGATTGCGTCGGGCTCGGCGCCGCGGCGACCTTCGGAGCGCCGGGGGCCGGGCGGCGGAGTGATTATCGCCTGCAAGGTGGGAATCCACGCCTGATAGGCAGCCCAGGCCTGCGCGTAGCCGGGCCGCGAAGGGGGAGGATAGATAAAGAAGTCCTCGCCCACCTCGTACGGATATCCCAAGCCGATGTGGCCGAGCCACTGCGGGATTTCGGCCTCCAACCCCTGCTTGCGGGGCGTCCACTCCTGAAGCAGCGGAACCCGGTAATCGCGCGCCAGGCTGGCGAAAAGCAGCGCCATCCCCGATTGGTCGGCGTCGTCAAACACCACCGTGGCGTGGAAGCGTTGGGCGAGCTTGAAAAAAGTATCCGGATCGTTTCCCAGCACCGCGGGCCCGCCCCGGCCTCCGATCGAGCCTCCCCAGTAGTAGAACAGCGGCGCCTGCGTGTGGGCGCGCACCAGGCGGCTGAGCCGGGTGTAAGCTTCCATCACGCTTTCGTGGCGGAAGCGTTGATACACGCCGAACAGGGCCTCGCCCGGCCGGGCGGCGGGGACCTTCTGCCAAGAGTCGTAGTGGGTGCTTGAGCGGCGGTTGAAGTCGGCGAGAGAGCCGTACGCCCCGGGAAGCCAGCGGTGGAACGCCTGAACGTCGGCGGGCGCGTAACCGGTCACCCCGCGGCTGCCTTTGGGCGCCGGACCCCACATGGCGTCGAGCCATCCGTAGTTGGCAAATATCCCGCCGAATCCCGCCCGGTGCTTGGCAAAGTCGATGGTCCGCGCCACGTAATTGAAGTAGGCCCGGCGAGACGCCGCGTCCCACCAGGGAGGCTGCAGGGCGGTGACGCCGTCGCTGGTGACATCGCGCGCGGTCAGCCAAGGGGGAGGATTCTTGCCCTGCTGCTCCCGCCAGACGCTTTCCCAAAAAATCAGGTAGAGCTGCAGGTGGGCGCGCGCGGCCAGGTCCAGGTAAGTGGCGAGCAACTGGAAATCGTACTTGCCCTTTTGCGGCTCGACGTCGCCCCAGTCGAGGTTGATTTCGACGCCGTTCATGCCGGCGCGGGCGATGTCGTCGAACTGTTCTTGCGTCCAGGGGACCCCGTGGGCCTGCGTGTAATCGATCTGGACGGCCCAGAGAGGCCGGGGCGCTGTCCGGCTAAGGGCCGCCGGCGCATCCAAGAGCGCGCAGGCGGCGATGACCCAGGCCGCCAGCATCCTTTTCCCCAGCGCAGAATGATTCACGTGCGCAACCCCCTTTCTGCTTTGTTGCGGCGCGATCTCGGGCGGCAAGGCCGGCGACGGCAAGCCGTCTAGTTGGCCGGCGGCGTCGCGGCCGGAAGGGATTTGCGGCTTCCTTCCGAAAGTGAGCTCAAAGGAACGTAAGTGTACTTCAGGCCGCCCGCAGTCACCACCACGCGGGTGAATCCCGAGGGGTCCTTCCCCAGGGGTTTTCCCACCGGCCCGCTGGTGATCATGTGCACGCCCTGGTCCTGACCCCGGGCGTTGCGGTGATAGTGGCCGGCGAAAATGTAGCGGACTCCTGATTCTTTGAACAGTTTCAGGTAGGGAGGCCGCTCGCGGCGCGGGATGTTGAAATAGCTGTCGGCCTCCCCGGGGGTGTTCAGGAACCAGGGAATGTGCTGGAAGACCACAATATGCCGGACGTGGTCGCGGCGGGCCTGGGCGAGGGTGGCCAGCAGCCAGGCTTTCTGCCGGCGGGCCGCTAGCGGGGCCTGTTCGCCGTGGCTGATCAACTGCGAGTCGAGAACGATGCCCTCCAGGTCGCGGTAGCGGAACGAATACCAGTCGCGCCCGAAGACCTTCCGGTAAGCCTCGAGCAAAGCGGGAGTGGGATGGTCGCTCACGTCGTGGTTGCCCGCCACGTTGTAAAGGGGAATGCCCGGTTGAAGCTGGTGCACCGCCTGCAGATATCCGTGGATTTCCGCGGCGTCCTGCGGTTTGTTGACCAGGTCGCCGCACACCACGATGAAAGCGGGATGCCGGCGATTGGCGGCATGAATGGCTGCTTCCAGGTTCTGTGTCTCCCGGGCGAAGCCGTGGTCGTGCGTGTACATCCCCATCTGCGGGTCGGCAAACACCCAGAACACAAACGTCTTGCCGCGCGGCGTCTGCGCCCGGCATACTCCCGCCGCCAGCAAAACCAGAATCATCCATCGTAAGCGTACGCGCACCGGATCTCCTTTTCCCGTGAAGCCCTGTTGGCAGGTGAGGCCCCGGTTCGACCAGGCCATCTCGAACATCGCCCAGCGGAGCGACTGAGCCTTCGACCTGCCTCGGGGTTTCCGGTGCTCCACCCGTACGGCGGGGGCGCTTCCCCGCCGGAGCGGCCGAGCACCGGCCAAGGCCGCCCCTTCAATCAGAAAGTAAACCTCAGCCCGAACTGGATCGCGCGATTGCCGGGCCCGTACTTGGCCTCCGTCAGGATGGTGCCGAACGTCGGCGAGGTCACCGAACTGGTCGGCTGACCCAGGGGAGGCGTATTGAAGAGATTATAGAACTCGGCGCGGAATTGGATATTCAAACGCTCGCGGACGCGCTGGCTGCGCATGAGGGCAAAATCGAAATTGCGAGTCGCCGGGCCGCGCAACTGGGCCTGCGTGCGCGAGTCGGTGCCCAGCGTGTAGGGCTGTGCGGGCGCGAACGCCGAGGTGTCGAACCAGTGGTCGGGGCTGCGCCCGCTGGAGAGCACGGGGTTTGACAGGCGATCGGCGCGCGAGGTCAGCCCCGCCAGGTGGCTCTCGTTGGGCGCCGTAATCACGATCGGCCATCCGCTCTTCAGCACCGTGATGCCGCTGGCTTCCCAGTTGCCGAGGATGTTCGCCAGCCAGCCCGACTGCAAGTAGCGCTGCCCGGGGCCGAAGGGCATCCGGTAGACGTAGCTGATGGTGAAGTTGTGCGGCGTGTCGTAATCGGAAACCGAGCGCCCGGAGCGCAAATCGTAGGGGTTGGAGATCTTGCTGGTGCCGGCGAAGTGCTCGGGAACGTCGTCGATTTCCTTGCTCCAGGTGTAGGAAGCCTGGAAGGTCAGCCCGTGCGAGAGGCGCTTTTCCGCCAGGAAGCTCAGGGCGTGGTAGATGGAGTCGCCGATGGGATAGAAGTGCAGGGTGATGCCGGTGTATTGCGGGTAGGGAAGGAGGAGCTGGCCCGCCGCGACCGTCGTGCCGCTGAGCGAGCCGGTGGAGATCACGCCGTGGAAGGGGTTGGTCACCCGCTGCGTGAGGCCCGAGCCCAGCGCCAGGTTGGAAGGGTTCCCGGCGTTGAAGGGGTAGTCGGCCCAGAGGTGCTCGCCGCGGCTGCCCGTGTACGCCGCCTGCACGAGCAGGGTGTTAGTGAATTGATGCTGAATATTGGCCGTCCACTGCTGCTGCATGGGGTCCAGGGTGTGGCGCAGCGTGGAACTGATGCTGGCGCCTACGAGTTGCGAGGGCGGCACGTTGAAGCCGGTGACAAAGGGGTTTGCCAGGGACGCGCCCGGGGGCGGTGTGTAGGCGTTGGCGGGCTGACCCAGGTAGTCCGAGGTGGTGGTTTGAAAACCGCTTCCCAGCTCGCTCGAAACCGCTCCCACGCCCCGGTTCCCCTGCGCGTAGAAGATTCCGTACCCGGCACGGAACACCGTGCGGGGCGCAAATTTCCACGCCAGCCCGATGCGCGGGCCGAAGTCGGCGGTGTTGGGGTTGCTTTGGCCGCGATTGCCGGGGGTGACGAAATTCAGAACGCCCGGCAGGCCGGTCAGCGGGTCGGTGGCGGTGGGATCGAAGTAGGCCAGTTGGTTGAACCGGTCCACCCAGGGCGAGGTGTAATCGTACCGCAGACCGATATCCAGCGAGAAGTTGGGCCGCACCTTGAAGTTATCCTGCACGAAGGCGGCCATGTACCGCTGCTGGGTGGCCAGCGACGGGTCCATCGAGAACGAACCGCTGCTCGGCAGCCCCAGCAGGAAGGTCGCAAAGCCCCGCCCGGCGTAGGCGGAAGCCTTGGAGGGGTCCGGCCCTTGCGTCCAGCTGCTGGTGAACGAGTAATTGCCTGTCGGCTCCTGGGGCGAATAGGTATTGTTGCGGAAAACCTCGAAGTCGCCGCCGAACTTCACGGTGTGGCGTCCTTCGATCCAGGTGAGTACGCCGTCGGCGTCCCAGTTGTCCTGCACGCTCAGGCGCAGGGCGGTGGTGTGCGTGCCCAGGGGGGAATCGCCCGAGATGTTGATGTCGGGGTAGATGGCGGCGCGCGCCGCGGAAGCGACCGACGAGTCGAAGCCGAGCTGCGAAAGGTCGAAGCCCATACTGGTGGGCACACTGTTCTTGCGGTCGCGCGTATAGCCGATCTGGAATTCACCCAGCAGATTAGGACGCAAGGTCACCGTGTAGCCGGCGACATAGCTGGCGTTGAGCCCGTTGATGGGCTCGTATTTGGAGGAAGTCTGCTGCGGAAAGGCGTCGTTGACGATGGCGTTGGAGGTGGTGGCCGAGGTGTTGACGCCCACGCGCACAAAAAGCCGCTGGCGTTCGCTGATCACCTGATCGACGCGTGCCAGGAAGAGGTGCGAGGCCTTCGATTCGACGCCGTTCTTGATGTAATTGTCCACGCCCGTGTTGCCGATGCCGGGGGCGTTGGGCATGGGATAGGACTGCAGGATGGCCAGGGCCACCGGATTGATGAGGTTGGAAGGAATGGTGTTGTTCGCAAACGCCTGGCGGAGATAGCTGCCCGACTTGGAAGGATTGGCCGCCGTCGAATAGGGATCGTAGATGGTGATCAGATTGCCGTTGGCGCCGTAGGTCTGGCTGAAGTCGCCCTGGCGCTGCAAGGCGGTGGGGACGGTGGTGATCAGCGACTGCGGAATGCGCTGCGGGTCGTCTTCGAGCGCCACGAAGAAGAAGGTGCGGTCGTGGCCGTTGTAGATTCCTGGCAAATCAACCGGCCCGCCCAGGGTGCCGCCAAACTGGTTTTTGCGTACCACGTCTTTGGGCAAGCCCACCCGGTCGTTCGACCAGGAATTGGCATTGAGGGCGTCGTTCTGGAAGAACTCGTAAAGCGATCCGTGCAGGCGGTTGGTTCCGCTCTTGGTGACCACGTTGATGACCCCGCCGGCGGTGCGTCCGTACTCGGCGCCGAAACTGCTGGTTTCGACCTTGAATTCCCGCACCGCCTCCAGGGGAGGCGTGTAGGCGGCGTCGTTGGTGGTGGAGTTGAGCGACTGCTGGCCGTCCAGGAGCACGGCGTTGGCGTTCGACCGCCCACCATTAATCAGCGACCCGGTGCCGGGATTGCCCTTGTTGCTGACCCCGGGGGCAAGCGTCTCCAAGGTATATGGGTTGCGGTTGAGCAAGGGCAGCTGCACGATGGGCGCCGCCTGAATGGTCATGCCCAGACTGGCGGTTTGCTGTTCCAGGAGCGGCGTGAGGGCCTGTACAGTGATCTCCTGCTTGGTGTGGGAAACGTGCAAGATCAGGTTCAGCGTGGCGGACTGGCCCACCGTCAGCGTCATCTCCGGCACCACGGCGGTGGCGAACCCGGAGTGCGCTACCCTGACGCGATAATTACCTGCTCCCAGCACGAGATAAAAGTTGCCGCTGGCATTGGTGAGCGTCGATGAACTGACTGAGGTGGCAAGATTGGTGGCTTCCACCTTGGCCGCCGGAACCACGGAACCGGATTTGTCGCGAATGATGCCGGAAACCGATGCGTTTTGGACCTGCGCAGCGAGTGGGGTGGTCATCAGGGCGCCGAAGAGCCCCAGCATGACGATCTTCTTGAGGGTTCTCATGATCTTGGTTCTTCCTCCGTCCGCAAGGTCGCACCCGACTCCCGGCTCGAAATCGAGCTGCCGGCTGAGAGCGCTGCCGAAGGAGGGTGGTGCGCCAAGCTGCGCCGCGGCGCTGCGCCCCGGTTCCCTCGCGCTGGCCGAGTGAGTTGCGGTGCCCTGCGGATTTGACTTTCTAGCCGCTCCATATTACGAAGCCGTGAAACCACCGTGAAGGTTGAGTGAAGCTTGCCTCTTAAGCTGGACGGGACGTTGCGTCGCAGCCTGCCGTGGCCTATAATGCGCTCTCGGCTTGCACAACCCAATCCCCTGCATGGGTTCGCGCTGGACATTCTTACCTTTCGAAGCCGAACCTCGACAAGGGGAATTCACGGTGTACTTACAGTGAGCTTGGGGAATATTCCCAAAGAGGACCGTGGTTTAGAGGCGGGCACTCCCTGGGCCGCGCCTCCGGCCGCCGACGAACGCTGGGACCTGGCGCTGCGCGTCGCCTCCGCTGCAGAGTTTTCCAAATCGCCCCGCCTGCGGAACTTCCTCCTCTACGTGTGCCAGAAGGCTCTGAGTGGCTCGGAGGAGGAGCTCCATGAGCCGCAGATTGGCTCCATGGTGTTCGGGCGGCGGCCCGGCTACAACTCCTCCGAAGATAACATTGTACGCGTGGAGGCGCGCGAGCTGCGAAAGCGCCTGACGCGATATTTCGAGGGCGAGGGAAAGGCCGAAAGGCTGCGCATCCGCATCCCCAAGGGCGGCTACGCCCCGGTTTTCGAGCCGCAGGACCGCGCGGCGCAGCCGGGCGCCCTAACCCCCGTGGCGGGCGAGAACGAGCCCTCCGCCCGCGGAGTCACGGCGCGCCCTCCGGCGGCGCGCGCCAAGAGTCCCTGGATCATCGCCGCGCTCTCCGTGCTCGTGGCCCTTTTGCTGGCCGCCAACTTCCGAACCCTGCGGCGTCCCGCGACCGCCCGCTCTTCGTCCTCTTCCCTGGGGGCGGCCGGCCTTCCCGGGAGCGTCTGGCCGCTGCTGTTCAATTCCCAGCACCCCACCAACATCGTGGTTTCGGACTGCCCTCTGGTGATGGCCGAGAGCCTCACCGGAAAGGTCATTCCCCTCAAGGATTACATCGACAAGCGGTATATCAGCGAACTGAAGCCCGACATCGCGCGCAGCGTGGCTTCCAGCGAGTGGACCAGCCTGGCGGATTCGATGATCATCGCCAAGATCGTCAAGGCTACCGCGCCCCTGCAATCCACCGTGACCATCCGCTACGCGCGCAGCCTTTCGGTGCGCGATCTGGAGAGCAGTAATCTGGTCTTCCTGGGGAGCAGCTACTCCGATCCCTGGATTTCAGAGTTCGACCCGGAAAGGAACTTCGTGGTCGAGCTGATTCCCACCCGCGCCACGCTCGCCTACCGGAACCGCTCGGCGCGCCCCGGCGAACCGGCGTGGTACTACGCCTATGGGAAGGACGGCAAGTCCGACGAAACCTACGGGCTGGTTACTTTCCTTCCCAACCTCCACCATAACGGCAACGTCCTGATCCTGGAAGGTACCACAACCGAAGGCACCGAAGCAGCCGGCGACTTCATGACGGATTCGAACGCTGCCTCCCGCCTGCGCAAGGCCCTTAAGCTGAAAAGCGGCGAAGCGCTCCCCTATTTTCAATTGCTGTTGAAAACTACCATGCTCGGCGGCGCCGCCACGAAAATGCAGGCCGTAGCCTATCGCGTTATCCCCAACCCTTAAGGCCGGATGGCGTGGAGCCCGCCCGGCCTCAGCGCGCGGCGCGCGAGTGGACGCTGCTGATGAGGACTTTGGAAATCTCCTCACGCTGGATCTGGTTGGTGCCTTCGTAGATCTGGGTGATCTTGGCGTCGCGCATGAACTTCTCGATGGGATAGTCGTGCATGTAGCCGTAGCCGCCGAAGACCTGCACGGCGTCGACGGTGACCGCCATGGCGACGTCGGAGGCGAAGCACTTGGACATGGCGGCGTAAAGCGTCGGGCGCTCCTTGGGCTTGCGGTCGATGTGGCGGGCCGTCGAGTAAACCAGGGCGCGCGCCGCTTCGATCTTCATGGCGATGTCGGCGATCATGAAGCGCAGCCCCTGGAACGAGCCGATGGGAGCGTCGAACTGGCGGCGCGTGCAGGCGTAATCGAGCGCCAGGTCGAAGGCGCCCTGCGCAATGCCCACCGCCTGCGCGCCTACACCGGGACGCGAGACGTCGAAGGTTTTCATGGCGGTGATGAAGCCCGTGCCCTCGCGTCCCAGGCAGTTGGCCACCGGCACGCGGCAGTCCTGGAAGACCAACTCGCGCGTCGCCGAGGCGCGGATGCCCAGCTTGTCTTCCTTCTTGCCGAAAGTAAATCCCGGCGTGCCTTTTTCCACCACGATGCAGGAGGCGCCGCGCGGCCCCTTGGAGGGGTTGGTGAGGGCGATGACGGAATAGATTTCCGCCTCGCCACCGTTGGTAATCCATTGCTTGGTGCCGTTGAGCACGTAGTGGTCGCCGTCGCGCAGGGCGGTGGTGCGTACGGCGGCGGCGTCCGAACCCGCCTGGGGCTCGGTGAGCGCGAAGGCGGCGAGCTTCTTGCCCGCCGCCACGTCGGGCAGCCAGCGCTGCTTCTGCTCGTCGCTGCCCGCCAGGATGATGGGGATGGAGCCCAGCGCCGTTCCCGCAAAAGCCAGCGCGATGGCCGCGCACGCCTTGGAGAGTTCCTCGGTCACGATCACCATGTTCATGATGGGCGTGCCGTCGGTCATCCCGCCGAAGGCGTCGTCCACGAAAACCCGGAACAGGTCCGTCTCCGCCAGCACCTTCACCACCGGCCAGGGAAACTTCGCCTCGCGATCGTACTCGGCGGCGACGGGGCGGATCTCCTTCTCCGCAATCTCGCGCGCCAAGTCGCGTATCGCTGTTTGGTACTCAGTAAACCCGTAATCCAGCATGGAAGAACCTCGAAAGATGGATTCGATAATCGGCTTTCACGCTACGTCAGCCCCGGGTGCGGATCTATTCTGCCTCCGACAATCCGTTGAGCGCGGCGCGCAAGGTCTGCGTGGCTTCTCGCACCTTTTCGAGCGCCGCGCGCTGCGCCTCGTTCAGCGCTCCCAGGCGGCCGGCGAGCAGAAGGTCCAACTGCTCCTCGATCCTCGCGAGCGGCGGGCGCTGGCCGTGCTCATCCGCGCCCAGCAAGCGCTCCTTGAGCCGGTGAAGTTCCTCGTAGAGCCGCGCCTTCTCCACGATCATGGAAAGCTGGCCGGCAATCTGCAGAAAGATTTCGACGTGGGCGTCGCTGAAGGTGCCGGGCTCCATGCTGGAAAAAAAGAGAAAGCCGATGGCCTTGCCCATGGCCGTGAGCGGGCACGTCAGGCTGGAGCGCATGCCCTCCTCCACGATCAGGCGCGTGGATTCGGAACCGGGATGATCTTTCAGGTACTGCCGGAGGTCGTTGAGGATTCGCGGCTGGCCGGTTTCCAGGATGCCCTGGAGGCTGCTGCCGGCGAGCGGGGCCGAATAGTCGCGGTCGATCTTGGTCATCGGGGCGTCGGAGCGTACCCAGCGTGAGCGCACCACCGTACCGTCCTGCTCGAGCAGCGACAAGCCGATGCGGTCGTAAGGGATGAGCGGCCAGAAGGATTCGAAGACCTGGTTCAACACCTCGTCCAAAACCAACCCCTGGTTGATTTCCCCGGTGATCCGGCACAGGGTGTTCACTTCTTTGTCGAGGGTGTGGATCTCGTCGAACTTGGCTTCCAGCGCCGTGCTGAGCGAGGCAAGCGCTCGGCCCAGGGCCGCCACCTCGTCCTCCCCTTCCTGCGGGATATCGAAGCGGAATCGCCCTTCCTTCATGGCCTCGGCGACTTCGCGAAACTTGGCTAGGCGTGGGTCGGGCATCGCCACCTCCTCACGGAAGGGAAGAGACACTGCTGGATTGAGCCGCCGAATGGGCGAGGGATCAATCTCGGCGTCTCCTTTCGGGGCTTCAAACGGAGAAGTAACATACACCGAACCGCCCGGGGATGCAATCGGTGCAGGGGGCGCCGCCCGGGGTGTTTTCCGCCCTTGGGACGGGCGGGCAAAGTAACCCTTCGAGGGTAAAATAGCGTCTATATCATATGCGACTTTTTTCCAAGCGCTCGCTCTTATCCTGGGGGCTGATGGCGGCCCTCACCCTCACCCTGGCAGTGCTGGCGGTCCTGCAATACGAGTGGATCGGGGAGGTGGGCGAAGCCCAGCGCGAGAGGATGCAGGCGACCCTGCACACCGCCATGGACCAGTTCCGCCTGGACCTGGACCGCGACATGTCCCGGGTGTGGGAGGCTTTTGAGGTCCAGCCTGACCAATCGGACCAGACGCTCGAGCAGGCGTATGCCCTCCGTTACCGGGAGTGGACGCGGCGGGCGGCCTTCCCGGACCTGGTGGCCGGCGTATTTCTACTAAAAGGGACTGGCGCGCAAGCCAGGGTGCTGCGCTTGGCCAAGGCGTCGGGGCGTTTTGAGCCCTCCGCCTGCCCCTCCCTGCTTTCTTCCCTGTGCGCGAGTTTGGCCCGGGAACCTTCCGAAACGCGCCAGGACTCGGGACGGCGATTTCCGGTTTTCGGGTGGAGGATGGAGGGGACCGTCCCGGTTCTCATTCACCCCCTCTTCGGCCGTCCTCCGGCATCCGGGCAGCCCCAGCGGCTTTTTTCGCCGCGTGGCTACGCGGTGGTGGAGCTGAGCGGCGAATCGCTGAAGCGGGAAGTGATTCCGGAGTTGGTGCGCCGCCACTTTGGGGGGCCGCACGGGCTCAGCTATCAGGTGGCAGTGCTGCGCGAGGGTAACCCGGCGCAGACCCTCTATGTTTCTGATCCCGGCGACGCGCGGCAGATTCTGGCCTCGCCCGACGCGGAGCTTCCGCTGCTGACACCCGGCGGCTGGCCGGCCCGGGACGCGGAGCGGCGCGGACGGGAAGGGTTCGAGCGTGGCGGGGAGCAGGTGTTCCGCTTCCGGTCTCGCAACCCGATGTCGGGCGGGCGATTCGAGCGCGCCAGCCTGCGGACGGGGCAAAGGCCGGAGGCTTGGCGGCTGGTGGTGAAACGCCGCTTCGGGTCGGTCGAGCACGAAGTGGCGCTGGCCCGGCGCAAGAACCTGGCGGTGAGTTTCGGAATCCTGCTGGTGCTGGCGATCAGCATGGCCATGCTGGTGGTGTGGACGGTACGCGCCCAGCGCTTGGCCCGCCTGCAAGTGAATTTCATCGCCGGCATCTCCCACGAGCTGCGCACTCCCCTGGCGGTGATTACCTCCGCCGCCGACAACCTGGCCTCGGGAGTGGTGGGCGCCGAGCAAAAAGTGCGGCGCTACGGGGCGCTGATGGCCGGCGAGGCTCGCCGCCTTTCCTCCATGGTGGGGCAGGTGCTGTTGTTTGCTTCCGGCGACGGAGGCGCGGCGCGCCTGGAAATGCGGCCGGTGCAGGTCGAAGAGATCGTCGAGCGCGCGCTGGCCGAATCCCGAGCTATGATTGACCAGGCCGGCTTCCAGGTTGAGAAGAGTATTCCCGCCGGCCTGCCTCCGGCGGCGGGCGACCCCAACGCCCTCACTCAGTGCCTGACCAACCTGATCAGCAACGCGGTGAAGTACGGCCACGCGCGGCCCTGGCTGGGCATCCGCGGGCGCATGACCCGCACCCCCCAGGGCCCGGAGATTGAGGTGACGGTCGAGGACCAAGGGGCGGGAATCGAAAGCGGCGATCTGCCGCACATCTTCGAGCCTTTCTACCGCGGCCGCGCGGTCGTGGCCACGCAGGTTCACGGCACGGGACTGGGATTGAGCCTGACCAAGCGCGTGGCGGAAGCGATGGGAGGGCGATTGAGCGTCCGGAGCACCCTGGGGCGGGGCAGCGCTTTTACCTTGCACCTGCCGGCTCTGGAAGAGAGCAAGTCTGCATTCAAGGCCACTACCTGAGAATTCCCATGCCCGCCGCGACGGCGCTTTACACCGATTTAACATCACTCAGGACAACCTGCTCTGGCGTTTTGCGTATCTGTGCCATTAGAAGCCGGCCAGCCCGGTTCCTGCCGCGCCCGCGCACCGAGCGGGCAGGTGGCGGGGAATTCGGACTCCCCCGGCCGCCGGGGTGGCGGAGGGAAGGGTTCAGTTGAACGGGAAGATTCTGCTGGTTGAGGACGCTGCCGGGCTGGTGATGACACTTACCGACCGCCTGCGCAGCGAAGGCTATCGGATCAAGACCGCCCGCGACGGCAAGAAGGCGCTGGACCTGGGCCTGCGCCAGGTTTTCGACCTGATTATTCTGGACATCATGCTACCCCAGATGAGCGGCATGGACGTCTGCCGCGAGCTGCGGCAGAACGGCGTGAACACCCCCGTGCTGATGCTCACCGCGCGCGCGCAGACGGTGGACAAGGTCCTGGGGCTGAAGATCGGCGCCGACGACTACGTGACCAAACCCTTCGAGATGGCGGAGTTGCTGGCTCGCATGGAAGCGCTGTTGCGCCGGGCGCCCAG
>JBJKQV010000272.1:0-13283 GCA_046704985.1 Terriglobia bacterium | reverse complement strand
ATCCCACCTACGGCGGAAGCGGAGTGGTGGCCACCGAGCTCGGCCTGGAACTGGCGGCGCGCGGCCACGATATCCACTTCATCAGCTACGCCGTGCCGGTGCGCATGGCCGAGCCCTCGGAGCGCATTCACTTTCACGAAGTCGAGGTGATGAACTACCCGCTGTTCGATCACCCGCCCTACACCCTGGCTCTGGCCACCATGATGTACAACGTGGCGGAGAACGAGTCGCTCGACCTGTTGCACGTTCATTACGCCATTCCGCACTCCGTTAGCGCCTATCTGGCGCGCGCCATGACCGGCGGGCGGCACCTGCCCTTCGTCACCACCTTGCACGGCACCGACATCACCCTGGTGGGCGCCGACCGTTCTTACCTGCCCATCACGCGCTTTTCCATCGAGCAGAGCGGCGCGGTGACCGCCATCTCCGAGTACCTGCGCCAGGTGACGGCGCGCGAGTTCGACATCACGCGGCCGGTGGAAGTCATTCCCAACTTCGTCAACTGCGATATTTTCCGGCCTCCCGACGGCGAATCGCGGCGCGGCGAATTCGCCAAGCCCAATGAAAAGGTCCTGGCCCACCTCTCGAACTTCCGACCCGTCAAGCGCGTCACCGACGTGGTGGAAATTTTCCGGCGCGTGCGCAAGGAGATGCCCGCCAAGCTGCTCATGATCGGCGACGGCCCCGAGCGCACCACCGCGGAATGGATGGTGCGCGACCAGGGACTGGCCCGCGACGTCTTCTTTTTGGGCAAACAGAACCAGGTGCAGCAGCTTCTCAACTGCGCCGACGTGCTGCTGCTGCCCAGCGACCTGGAATCGTTCGGCCTGGCGGCGCTGGAAGCCATGGCGTGCGGGGTGCCGCCCGTCTGCTCGCGCGTGGGCGGGGTGCCGGAGGTTTTTGACGACGGCGTGGAAGGTTTCTTGGTCCAGCCCCGCGACGTCCCGGCCATGACCGCGCGCGTGCTCGAAATCCTTACCGACCCGCAGCGACGCCGGCGCATGGGCGAGGCCGCCCGCCGCCGCGCCTTGTACAAGTTCTGCTCCTCCAAAATCATTCCCCGCTACGAAGCCCTCTACGAGCGCCTGCTGGCCGGCTCCTGAGCAGATCCGAATCCATACCAATCCGTATCAACCTGTCGCGATGAATTGACAAAAGTCGTGCTTATACGGTACAAGCCACGGCATGCTTTTGAGCCGCTCCAGGCCCCGCGTCACTGCGTGGCTGTTCGTTGGCCTGCTCGCCGCCTTGCTACCGCGGTCGGCGGCGGCGCAGTTATCGCCGCGCTTTCCCGCTCAGGACCGCCAGCTCTGGGGAGACTGGGAGGGCACGGCGCCGCTCGGCGAAGGGCTGACGCTCCACCTGGACGGCGGCCTGCGCGACGGCCGCGACGCCGGCCACCTGATCTATCGCCGCGTAGGAGCCGGCGTTTCATTTCACTGGGGAAGATACCTGACCATCGAGCCTTCCTACCATTTCTACCGGAACGATTCGACGCCGGTGAGCTGGGCGGACGAAAACCGCCTGTCGCTGGCCGCCACCGCTGCCCTGCCCCTGGGACGCTGGGGGCTCAACGACCGCAACCTGTTCGAGTGGCGTTTTCTGGAGCACGGAAACTTCTGGCGCTATCGCAACCGGTTGGAGGCCACGCGCCGCCTCACCTGGCGCCATCGGAGGCTGCGCGTGTTCGCCTGGGACGAAGTTTATTTCGACGCCGAGCCGCGCGCCTGGACGCGCAACCGCGCCGCGCTGGGCGCCGGCAAAGCACTCTCTCGCCGCGTCTCGGTGGACGTCTACTTCGCGCACCAGAACGACGCCTACAGCCACCCCGGCGACCTGGACAGCATCGGCATTACCCTGCACACGCGGCTGTAGACGCCCCGCCGATAGCGCGGCAGGGCGGCACTACTTCCCGCCGGACTTGCCCAACATCGCCTCGCGCGTGGCTTTGAACTCCGAACCCGGCTTCCAAACGGGAAACGCCGGGGTGTTGGCGACGCGGTAGCCCACCGAGAAGAGCAAGTCGAGGTCCTGGACGGCCCCCGCCAGGTTCCAATCGGGTTCCACCTGATCGGAAGGCTTGTGGTAGTGCTTCTCCGTGAATTCGGCGCGCTTTTCCATTCCCCAACCCGCCGGCCGGCCGACGTAATCGACGCCCGAGTCCATATCCAGCGCCGGCACGCCCACCTTGGCAAAGTTGAAGTGGTCGGAGCGATAGTAATAACCCTTCTCGGGCTCGGAGTCGGGCTTGACGACGCGCCCCTGCTCGTCCGCCACCTGCTCCACCAGGTCGTCGAGCGTCGACATGCCGAAGCCGATGACCTCGATATCGCGCGTGCGGCCCAGCACGTTCAGGGCGTCCATATTGATCTCCGCCACGGTCTTCGCGAGCGGATAGAGCGGATGCTCGGCGTAATACTCCGAGCCCAGCACGCCTTTTTCTTCCGCGGTTACGGAGAGGAACAGAATCGAGCGGCGGGGTCCCGGCTTGACGTCGCGGAAAGCGCGCGCCAGCTCCAGCAGCCCGGCGACGCCGGTAGCGTTGTCGACCGCGCCGTTGTAGATGCGGTCGCCGTTCACCGCCGCGCCCACGCCCAGGTGGTCCCAGTGCGCGGTGTAAACCACGTACTGGTCGCGCAGTTTGGGATCGCTGCCCTCGATCCTGGCCAGGGCGTTGTAGGAATCCACCTCGCGCAGCTTGTTGTGGAGGGTCAGCTCGGCCTTGACGCCCAGGTCCACGGGGTGGAAGTCGCGGCTCACCGCGGCTTTCTTCAACTCGTCAAGATTCTTGCCCGCCATGGCGAAGAGCTTCTCGGCCTCGGGGCGCGTCATCCAACCCTCGACGGCGCAGCGCGAAAAGTTCTTGTCGGCGCGCACCAGGTCGAACTGCTCGCCGCTGTTGGAACTCTTGACGACTCCCCAGGGATAGCCCGCCGGGCCGGTTTCGTGAACCACCAGGGCGCCCGCCGCCCCCAGCTTGGCGGCAATCTCGTACTTGTAAGTCCAGCGGCCGTAGTAAGTCATGGCCTTGCCCTTGAAGGTCGCGGGGTCGAGCCGGCTGGGATCGTGGGGATCGGGCACGGGCGGATCGCCCACCAGCATCACCAGCGTCTTCCCTTTTACGTCCACGCCCTTATAATCGTCCCAGTGATACTCGGGCGCGACCACGCCGTAGCCCACAAACACCAGGTCGGAATCGAGGCTCACCTGCGGGGCGACGCGCTTGGTCCAGGCCACGAAGTCGTCGGCGTAGCGGAGCTTCATCTCCTCGCCAGGCTGCGCGCCGCGAAAAACCAGCTCCGCCGACGGGTCGGCGGTGATGCCCACCATGGGAACCTTTTGCAGATAGCTGCCGTCGGGATTGCCGGGCTTCAGACCCAGCTTGCGAAACTGCGCCTGGAGAAACTTCAGCGTCAGCTTTTCGCCTTCCGTAGCGGGCGCCCGGCCTCCGAACTTGTCGGAGGCCAGCACCTTGACGTGCGCAAGCATGCTGGCTGCGTGGATATCCTTCCACGCCGCCTCTTCCGCCGACGGCGTGGAAGACGTCGCGCCGGAAGCGCGCAAACGGTCTCCGGCAAAACAGAGCACCAGCACACCGAGCAGCAGCGAGCCTGCGCTCAGACTCAGAATCCGATTTAGAGGTTTCATCCGTCACCTCGCGAAGTGAGAAGGCGGCGCGCCTATTCTAGCGGAACACGCGAGCTTGTAAACCGGATACGGCGGATTTGGGAAGTTTTGGCGAGCTCGCGCGGACAAAACGTCGCGGAAGAAAGGTTAAGCCGCGGCCCTTTCCCCACGCCGAGGCGGCGTCGCGAGGCACACGGAGATAGTGATAAGAAAGTTCAAGGCCAGCGCTACAAAGCCGGCGTTCAAGCCCAAGAAGGGATCGTGGCCGGTCAAGATGAGCACAGCCACGGCGACGATGCCGGCCGCCAGGCCGCAAAGCACCCCGGTCCAGCTCGCGCGCTTCCAGAAGAGCCCCAGCACCACGCCGGGGAAAAACTGCGTGATGCCGGCGTAACCGAGCAACAGGAGCGCCACGATGGTTCGGGAACTCGTCAGCGCAAAAAGCAGAGCCACGGCCATGAGCACGATAGCCATTCCCCGGGCCAAGCCGGCCACCCGAGCCTCGCTCATGCCGGGGGCGAAAAGCGGCCGATAGAGGTTTTTGGCAAAAAGCGTCGCAGCGGTGAGCGTCAAGATGGCGGAAGGCACCATGGCGGTCAGCGCGCCGGCACCGCCCACCACGCCCAGGAACCAGGGGGGAAAGGTTTTTCCCACCAGGGTGAGCAGCGACAGGTCGCCGTCGGCGAGGCCGGGAACGACCAGCACCGCCGCAAACCCCACCATCAGCATCAAGGGCAGCGAAGCGGTGTAGAGGGGCATGACGACGGCGTTGCGGCGCAGCGTGCCGGAGCTCTTGGCGGTGAAGCTGACGCCGAAGAGGTGCGGCCACATATAAGCTCCCACCGAGGTGAGCAACACAGTGGAAATAAACCAGGCGTGGCCCAGGTTATGGGAAGCGCCGGGCATGGTGAGATGGGTGGGGTGGGCGCGAATCAGCGCCTTGAACATCGGCCCGATTCCGCCGAACCAGTGATAGGGGACGATGAACCCGATCGCCACGGCAGCGCCGAGCAGCAGCAGGTCTTTCAGAACGCTGACCCACGCCACGCCCCGCACGCCGCTGGCAAACACGAAACCCGCCACCAGCACCGCTCCGATCTCCATGGCTTGCGAGTGCCCGAGGCCGTGGAAGCTGGCTACTTCCACAATGATGCCCATCCCGGCCAGTTGCAGCTCCAAATACGGAATCATGAACACCACGCCCACCAGGGCCACCAGCAGGGCCAGGGACTTGCTCCCGTAACGATGCCTGAAAAAGTCGGGTTGGGTCTGCAAACCGTGGGCGCGCGCTACTTCCCAGAGAGGCGGCAGGACGTAGAATGAAACCACGTAGGCCAGGGTCATGTAAGCGAGGATGTAGAGGGTGGGGCCGCCGCGCGAATAGGCCCAGCCGCTGGCGCCCAGAAGCGAGAAAGTGGTGTAGGCCTCGCCGGCCATCAGCAGCCAGACCAGAACCACACCAAAACCCCGCCCCGCCAGCGCCCACTGCTCAAGATCCATCTTGCGGCGCGCGCCGGCCCGGAAACCCACAAAGGTTCCGGCGCCTATAATCGCCAGGATAATCAGGAGCGCGGTGGCCGGTGGGTTCATCGGCCGCCCTCCTTCCCGCCGTCGCTCCTTGCGGCCGTGCGCCGCTGTTCAAACCGGTATGCGCCCCACATGCACAAGGGCGTGAGTAGAATCCACGCCATCAGCCAGAACAGGTTGAAGGGGAGCCCGGCCACCAGAGGGTAGACGCGGTCCCACCAGCCGACGGTGAAACACATGGCGATGAAGGGGATGAGGCCCAGAAGCAGCGCCGGCCAGGAAGGTCTGTGCACCTCGGGCTCAGGCTGCGGGGCGCTTGGCGTGACAGGCCCGTTTGAATGGCCCATTCGAGTTGCTCCTCGACAGGATCGCGCGCCTGCAATAATCAGTGAGAGCCGGAGGGCGCGGGGGAGAGCGAAGCCAGGAATTCTTTCACAGCCTCTTCGTATTGCGCGTGCCCGGAGGTAAACCCTTCGCCGTGGCGATGTCCGGGAACGACGAGCAATTTCTTGAGCGGGCTGCTTGCGTCGTCGTATAGGCGGCGCGCATAGGCGGGCAACATCCGCCGGTCGCCCTGGACGGCGACGAAGAAAATGGGCCGGTCGCCGATGCGCTCCACGGCCTTTTGCAGGTTAAAGTCCGACGGCGAAAAACCTCCCCGCCAAGCGATGCCGTAGGCGATTTCGTAGGCGACGGGGAAATCGGGAAGTCCGAAGAAGAGCTTCCAGTGATGCTTGATGACGTGCATGAGGGAAAGGAAGGAGCTGTCGGAAATCACCGCCGCCACCTGGGGGGACTCCGACGCAGCCATGAGCGCCGAGGCAGCGCCCAGCGAGACTCCCCAGAGGACCACGGGCTTCGCGGCGTGTTCCCGGTCGAGGGCGTAGCGGATGGCCCCCTCGACGTCGTGGCGCTCCTGGTAGCCGAGTGTGGACATAGTGCCGCCGCTCGCCCCGGCGTGGCGGAAATCGAAGAGCAGGCCGTTGTAGCCGAGCTGGTGCCCGAACTGCGCCATGGGCAGCATCTCGATGCGCGTGCGGTTCATGCCGTGGCAGTAGATGATGGTGCCCTTGGCCGCGCCCGCGGCGGGCACGTACCAGCCGCGCAGCACGATGCCGTCGGTGGATTTGAATTGGATATCCTGGAACTTCATCCCGAAGGAGATGGGCGTCTTGCCGTCGTTGGGATCGGGGAAATGATAGCGGTGCTTGGTCACCATCCAGGTGAAGAACCACGGAACCACCACCAGGAAGAAGATCGCCGTCAGGCCCGCCAGGATAGCGAGCACGTGCCAGGTAACTTTCCAGATGCGCGCTCCTCGAGACAAAGTTTCAGCTCCTTGGCCGGCCGGGAAACAGTTCCCTTCCCGGCCGCATGGGGTTCGCTTGCCCGGTTATGAACTTTCGGCGCCTTGCGCCGGCTGCGGCTCAACGATGTGCGTGGTGAGCAGGAGCGCCACGGCGACGGTCATGACGGCGGCCAGGGTGGTGACGGCGGCGTAGCCGTGGTGCTCATAAAGGAATCCCGCCACCAGCACCGCCGAGCCGATGCCCAACTGCGAGAAAATGTTTCGCGAAGCCACAAAGGTGCCGCGCTGCGCGGCGGGCACCATCTCGGTCATCAGGGCAGTCAGCGGGCCCTGGCGGAAAGCCGCGCCCAGGCTGGTGAACCCGAAGATGATCAGCAGCCCGGCGCCCCAGCCGAAAAAGGGGACGGCGGCCAGCGACGCCGCCAGCAGCACGTTGCCGGCAATGGCGGCGCGGCGCTTGCCCCAATGGTCGGAGACGATGCCGCCCGCCGGCGCCCCCAGCACCGCCACCGCTCCGCCGAAGGCGAAGACCAGCCCCACGGTGCCCACACTCACTTCAAAACGCGCGTTCAGCCACTGGCCGATGTAAGTCAGGAAAGCCACCAACCCGCCCGAAACCAGAAAAGCGATGCCCAGCATGGCGGCGGTGTCGCGCCGCCCCAGGAAAGAGCGCAGCGCCCGCGCCGTGCGGCGCAGCTTCTCGCCCGAGGGCTGGAAGCTGACCTGCTCGCGGGGCAGGGTGAATGAAACCACCGAGAGCACCGCGCCCAGCAGCGCAAAGCCCAGGAAAGCCCGCCGCCATCCGAAGTGCTCGGCCACCACCGCCGCCGCGGGCACGCCAACGATGGGGGCGATAAAGTAGGCGGCCGAAATGAGCCCGATGGCCCTGCCGCGCACCGCGTAAGCGAACCAGTCGCCCGCGTAGGCAACCGCGCAGGTGGAAAGGGTTCCGGCGCCCAGGCCGGTGAGCGCCCGCGCCAACATCAGCCCGCTGAAACTGCTGGTAGTCGAGGCGAGCAGCGAGGCGAGCGTAAAGAGCACCACCCCGACGCGCAGAAACCAGCGGCGGCCGTAGTGGTCGGAAAGCGACCCGGAAACGAAAGCCGCCAGTGCCGCGGCCGCCGAGTAGCCCACCACCAGCAGCCCCGCCACGCTCACGCTGACGTGGAAAGAAGAGACCAGGTCGGGGAGCAGGGCGGCGATCACCTGGTTGTCGGCCACGCCCAGAAACAGCAGCAGAAAGAGATTCGCGATGACCAGGTAATCCATGCGACGACCCACCGGAAAAGCCCCGGGGGCCCGGCGCCGAGTCGCCGCGCGCGCGGCGAAACGGCCCGGCGGCGCCCGCGCTTACTCGAAATGGTGCAGGTCCAGCTTGGCGGCCGCCTTGTCCGTCATGTCCACCACCGCCGCGGCGCCGATGCCCACCGCCACCACGATGGCGTCGCTGATCTCCTGCTTGCTGACCCCCAGTTGCAGCGCCTTCTTGATGTGCCCTTGCAGGCACCCTTCGCACTTCGCCACCAGCGAAACCCCGATGGCGATCAGTTCTTTGGTCTTCGAGTCCAGGGAGGTCTCGGAAAAATAGGTCTGTTTGTAAAACTCCTTGTAGATGTCGCGGAAGCGCGGCTCGATCATACTCATCGAGCCGGGAGTCATTTTTCCTTGTCCGGACTGATCGTTAGCCATGCTGCGTCCTCACAATTTGACGTTCGAATGTAGGGGATGATGAGCCGCCCCCGGGTGCGTCGCACACAGGCAGTCATCTTAACATGCCGCCGGGGCGGGATAAACACGCGCCCGCAGGGATTCGCGCCCGGCTTCAGGAGGCGGCTGGAGCAGGTTGGGCGGCCGCGGGCGTGAGCAGCTCGGGGATTTCGAAGCGAATCGACGTGCCCCCGCCCACGCGGCTCTCGATGGAGAATGAAAACTGCTGCCCATAGAGCACCCGCAGGCGCTCGCGCACGTTGCTGATGCCGATACCCGAGCCCAGGGCCTCCTCGCGCTTTTCGGGGGGGATGCCCACGCCGTCGTCGGCAACCTCCACGGTCAGACGCCCGTTTTGGCAGGTCGCGCGCAAGGTGATGGTGCCGCCCTCCACCTTGGGGCCGATGCCGTGGCGGATGGCGTTCTCGACCAGGGGCTGGAGGATCATGCTGGGCACCACCATGTCGAGCACTTCGGGAGCGATTTCCTTGCGCACTGCCAGCTTGTCGCGCCCGAAGCGCACCACCTCGATGTCCAGGTAGTCGTCCACAAAGTCCAGCTCGTGGCGGAAGGTCACGAAGTGTACCTGCGCTTTCAGCCGCCGCCGCAGGATATTGGAAAGCTTCACCAGCACCCGGCGCGCCGTGTCGGGATCAAAACGGATCAGCGATGAGACCGTGTTGAGGGTATTGAAGAGAAAATGCGGGTTGATCTGGCTGATCAGGGCGTCGACGCGCGCCTGCATCAGGGCGCGCTCCTGAATCTCCAGCTTGTTCTGGATGCGCGTGTTGTTCCAGATGCGCACCGGCAGGCCCACGCACAGCAGGGTGGTCAGCACCACCAGAACGTTTCCCCAGGGATGGTTCCAGTCAATGTAGAAGAGCCGCCCGTGGGCGATGCGCCCCACGAACAGGCGGGTCATCTCCAGGATCACGCACACCAGCGAAAAGAGCACCTGCCAGTCCATCGCCGGGTGCTTGAAACGCTGCTTGATGGAACGGTAGAGGCTGAGGTCGATGAAGGGAGAGAACTTCCAGATCTCCTCCTTGTCGGGACAGACGTAACGCGCCGAGCCCGCCGCCACGGCGTAGAGCACCGCCATGGGCACGGCCAGAAACTCGCCCTTGATGAGCAGCGCCGGCAGGCTGACCACCATGCCCACCACCAGTCCCACGATGGTGCCGCCCATCAGGCCGCTCAGGATGGTCACTTCCAGGCTCAGGTCCGCCCCCGGATAGTGCGCCAGCAGCCGGGTGAGAACGCCCAGCATGAAGGGCACGCCCAGGAAGGCGGCCAGTTGCAGCTTCTGCTTGGGAGAACGCACCTCGACCAGAATCAGCCGCCGGAAGATGCCAAAGCGCGCGATGAAGCCCGCCAGCAGGGTGACCACACCCAGCTTGATGAACAGGGTGACCAGGATGAGGCCCAGCGAGTTGCTGCTGAAGGATTGATTCATCAGTGGTTCGAAGCGCCCGGCGCGCACCGGCTTCCGGAAGCCCCAGTGACTCCCCCGCCCACAAAGTGTACCACTTCCAGGCGGTCGCCGGGTTCGACGGGAGTCTCGTTCCACAGCCGGCGGGGGACAATCTCCCGGTTGCGCTCGACGGCCAGACGGTCGGTTGGCAGCTTCAGCCACTCGAGCATCTGCCGGAGGTTCTGCTTCTCGGGAACCTGCTGCTCCTGGCCGTTCAAATGGATGGTAATCAAGGACGGTCTCCGGGCTAAGGCTTGTCGGCAGGAGGCGCGGGAGGCCGGATCTCGCCTCCCCGGATGCGCGCGATGACCTGGCGGTGCTGATCTTCCAGCACCCGCTTCAGCTTCTCCTCGCTGTAATCCGGAGAATCGAGCAGCTCCTGGTAGGAGGTGCGGAGGGAATGAATGACCGCCCCGCGGATGTAGACGGCGGTCTCGATGCCCGCGTCTTTGCGGGGCTCGGTCTGGATGTGATAGACGACATCCTCAACCTTGATGTCAGTGTTGAATCCAGTCACCATATTTTCGATGCCTTGAAGCTGCTCGGGTCAGCTAATGGTAGCGGCTAAGCGACAGTGAGGCAAGAAAAAACTTGACACAGTAATTTGCAGCCTCTTATAGTTAATTCCTTCGGGAAATTTGCATGGGTTCCCGTAAGCTATTGCAATGGCAGGAGCTTATCTTCCCATCGCGATCTATGCAGGAGTCATCGGCCTGCTCGCCGCCGCCATCCTGGGCGCATCGGCGTGGGTCGGCGTGAAACGTCCGACGCGCGAGAAACTGGCGCCTTACGAGTGCGGCATCACGCCGGTGGGCAACGCCCGCGAGCGCTTCTCCATCAGCTTTTATCTGGTCGGCATGCTTTTCATCTTGTTCGACGTCGAAGCCGTCTTCCTCTACCCTTGGGCGGTGGTTTACAAGGAACTGAAGTGGTTCGGCTTCCTGGAAATGTTTCTGTACATCGTCATCCTGCTGGCGGGGTATTTTTACATCTGGAAGAAAGGCGCGCTCGATTGGAGCCGCTGAGAACCGCAAGGGAGTTCCCTTCCCTCCCGCGAGTACGCACCGCTGACGGAGGTCCGGCCCGGGTAGCGCCGTAAAACCCACGCGCGAATGTCCGCTGAAGCTGAAAACAATCCGTTGCTGAGCCGCCTTCGCGAGTTCTGCCCCGAGGCCGTGGAGGACGCGCAAACCTTCCGGGGCGAGTTGACGCTCACCATCCGGCGCGCGCAGTTGCGCCGCGTGGCCGAGTTGCTGCGCGACGAGCCGGAATTCTCCTTCAAGTTTCTCGCCGACCTCACCGCCCTGGACCACTATCCCGCCGAGCCGCGCTTCGAGACGGTCGTCCACCTGCTTTCCCTCGACCACGCCCGGCGCCTGCGCCTGAAGGTGCGCCTGCCCGGCGACGATCCCAAGGTGGATTCGCTGGTGCCCATTTGGCCCGCCGCCCACGCCTTTGAGCGCGAGGTCTTCGACCTTTTCGGCATCCAGTTCGAGGGCCATCCCTTCCTGCGCCGCATCCTGCTGCCCGAGGACTGGGAAGGCCACCCGTTGCGCAAGGACTATCCCGTGCAGGGGAACATCACCCGATGGCCATAACGCTGGAAAAAATTCCGGGGCAGGAAGAGCGGGTCATCCTCAGCATGGGCCCCCAGCACCCGTCCACGCACGGGGTGCTGCGCCTGGTGCTGGAGCTCGACGGCGAAACCGTGTTGCGCTGCCTCTACGACATCGGCTACCTGCACACGGGCTTCGAAAAATCCTTCGAGGACAAGACCTACTCGCAGGGCATCACCCTCACCGACCGGATGGATTACCTGGCGCCGCTTTCCAACAACCTGGGCTTCTGCCTGGCCACGGAAAAGCTCCTGGACCTGGAAGTGCCGCCGCGCGCGCAGTGGATTCGCGTGCTGCTTACCGAGCTGACGCGCGTCGCCAGCCACCTCGTCTGGCTGGGCACCCACGCCATCGACATCGGCGCCATGTCCATGTTCCTCTACTGCTTCCGCGAGCGCGAAATCATCCTGCACATTTTCGAGATGCTCTCCGGGCAGCGCATGATGACCAGCTACTTCCGCATCGGCGGGCTGGCGCTCGAGCCGCCGCTCGACTGGCTGAAAGCCGTCAAGAAGATCGTGGACTCCTTCCCGGAGCGCATTGACCAGTACGAGGCGCTGCTCACCAAGAATCCCATCTGGCTGCATCGCACGCAGGGCGTGGGAACGCTTTCCGCCGACGACGCCATCGCCGTGGGCCTTTCCGGCCCTTCGCTGCGCGCCTCGGGAGTGGATTGGGACATCCGCAAGCGCCAGCCCTACTCAAGCTACGAAAAGTTCGATTTCCACGTTCCGGTGCGCGCCGAGGGCGACGTCTACGCGCGTTACCTGGTGCGCGTCGCGGAGATGCGCGAATCGCTCAAGATCGTCCGCCAGGCGATGGACGGCCTTCCCGAAGGACGCATTCGCGCCGACGCCCCCCACCTGGTGTTGCCCGACCGCGAGAGCATGAAGACCTCCATCGAGGCGCTGATCTACCACTTCAAGATCGTCACCGAGGGATTTCATCCGCCCCTGGGCGAGGTCTACCAGGCGATCGAATCGCCGCGCGGGGAGCTGGGCGTTTACATGGTCAGCGACGGCTCGCCCAAGCCCTTCCGCTGCCACGTGCGCGCGCCTTCCTTCGCCAACTTGCAAGCCTTGTCGAAGATGATCGAAGGCCGCTTGATCGCCGACGCGGTCGCCTGCATCGGCAGCATTGACATCGTGCTGGGCGAGGTGGACCGCTAAACGGATTGTGATGATTTCCGACGCGCTCAAAGCGAAGTTTGAAAAGGTCATCGCGCGCTACCCGCTCAAGCGTTCGGCCATCGTGCCCCTGCTGGTGTTCGCGCAGGACGAGGTCGGTTACGTTTCCGACGAAATCGTCGAGGCGATCGCGCGCGCCGTCGAGGTGCGGCCCATCGAGGTTCTGGAAATCATTCCCTACTACTCGATGCTGCACCGCCACCCGCTCGGCAAGTACCACCTGCAGGTCTGCACCAACGTCTCCTGCCTGCTGCGCGGCGGAGACAAGATTCTCCACCGCTGCTCCGAAAAGCTGGGCATCGGGCACAAGCAGACCACCTCCGACGGGCGCTTCTCGCTGGAAGAAGTCGAGTGCCTGGGCGCTTGCTGCGGCGCTCCGGCCATGCAGGTCAATTACGACTATTACGAGAATCTGACGCCGGAGGCCCTCGACGCGCTGATCGAGAAGCTGCGCAAGAACGGCCAGGGGAAGTAGACGGGTTCGGCGTTCGGGGTTCGGGGTTCGGGGTTCGGGATCGACGACATGAGCAATTATCAAAACCCGATGAAGGGCTCGCCGCTGGAAGTGAAGGTCATCAGCAAGCGGCTGAACATCCCCAACTGCGCCTCCATCGACGTCTTCCTGCAGCACGACGGCTACCAGGCGCTGCGCAAGGCTCTGGGGATGAAGCCTGAGGACGTCATCAACGAGGTGAAGGCTTCCGGCCTGCGTGGGCGCGGCGGCGCCGGGTTCAACACCGGCATGAAGTGGAGCTTCGTTCCCAAGCAATCGCCCAAACCCAAGTACGTGGTCTGCAACGCCGACGAGAGCGAGCCCGGCACCTGCAAGGACCGCG
>JBJKQV010000271.1:0-2893 GCA_046704985.1 Terriglobia bacterium | reverse complement strand
CGCTGCACACCCGCAGCGGAATCGATTGCCGGCCCGCCGTCAAGGGGGATCGGACCTCGCCGCCACGGCCGCGGCGGCGGGTACGCGGGCCCCTGAACAGGAGCGGGAAAAGTCGCGATGGGCCTTGCCTTAAAACTCGGATATGGTAGACTCAGGTTGGGTTTGTTACACGCCAGAGGACAGTGAGGACGCAGTGTGGAAGCTCCTTGAAAAACTGGGCTCCGGCTCCTCTCAGCGTCGGTCGCGGTTCATTATTCATATCCCAATCAGCTACCGCAGAGTGGGTGATTTCGCCTGGAGCCAAGCGAAGTCGGAAAACCTGAGCCGCTCGGGTGTGCTCTTTCGAGCCGCCAAGCCGCTGGAGGTCAACTGTCCCGTTGAAATGCAATTCGTGGCGCCGCCCGAATTGGGCGACGGCGGGAACTTGGTGGCCTGCCGGGGATACATCGTGCGCCTGTCCGACATCAATCCTCAAGAACACCGCCTTAGTATGGCTGCCCATTTCAAACACTATCAGGTCATTCAGCGGCCGGGGCAATGGTAAGATAGCGGGGGCTGGAGTCCGTTAAGGCAGTTCGAGTCCCATTCATCAGCCGTTATCGCGCCCAGTTCGATGTAACTTGCGGGGGGACGCAAACCGCGCTGGCGGGGGTTAGGACGCCGGAGGCAGACCGAACCGGGAGGCATATCGATGAGCGACGGGACGATGACCATCAACGTCCGAAGCGTAGGCAAGGTCAACCTGTTGGATCTGGAAGGCAGGCTGATTATGGGCAGCCCGGTCGAGATGCTCAAACGGCAGGGATGCGGTCTGATCGAATCCGGCGCCATGGCCCTGGCTGTGAACCTCGCCAAAGTCTCTTACCTGGACAGCTCCGGTGTGGGCGCGCTGGCCACTCTGTGGACGTCCGCCAAGCGAGCGGGAGCACAATGCCGGTTCTACGCTGCCGCACCCCGCTTGGCCACCATCCTCAAGATTACGCGCCTCGACACGGCGCTGGAATTCCTTCCCGACGAAGCCTCGGCGCTCGCGAGGTTTGCCAACTAAGTTCGCCACCCGCGCGGCCTAGGGACTTTGGTCGTGGGTACGGAAGGCGGGGGCCGCTTGCGGCACCGCCTCGCCGTCCTTGCGCGGCGACGAAGCCCCGTAGTTGACGCCCGTCGCGGAGTCGTGCATGACCGCTTGCCCTCCTCCCATCCACTCGGAAAAGGCGCCGCGCACGTCCAGGCGGTAGCCGAGGTCGGCGAGCGTCTCGCGCACCGTCAACGGCACCCTCCCCTCGATGCGAAAATGACAGCCGCCGAAGCTGTGGTTGGTGAAGCGCGGCGCTTCCAGCGCCGCCTGCAGGTTCATGCCATAATCCGCTACGTCGGAGACAAACTGGGCGTGCGCCTGCGGCTGGTTCAGCCCGCCCATGATGCCGAAACCGATGTGCAAGTCCCCCTTTTCCATGAAACCCGGAATGATGGTGTGGTAAGGGCGCTTGTGGGGGGCCAGGACGTCGGGGTGGCCGGGGGTGAGCAGAAAGAGCGCGCCGCGGTTCTGCAAAGGAAATCCGAAATCGTCCACCACCACCCCCGAGCCGAAACCGAAGTAGAGGCTCTGAATCAGCGAGACGATGTTGCCGTCGCTGTCCACGGCGCTCAGGTAGATGGTGTCGCCGTTGAAGCGCCCGGGATCTCCCGGCGGCGTGTCGCAGCGCGCGCGGTCCAGCGAGATGGTCGCCGCGCGCTCCTTCCCATACGCTTTCGAGATGATTCCTTCGACGGGCACCCGGGCAAAGCGCGGGTCGCCGTTGTAGCGGCGCAGGTCGGCGTAGGCGAGCTGTTGCGCCGCCATCTTGACGTGCCAGGAGCGCGCATTCAGAAAGCCGAACTCGGGCAGCGGAAAGCCCTCCATGATGTTGAGCATTTCGAGCGCCGCCATGCCCTGGCCGTTGGGCGGCAGCTCGTAAACCTTCCAGCCGCGATAGGTAGTGGAGATGGGCTCGACCCACTGGGGCTTGAAGTCGGCCAGATCTTCTGCCGTCATCACGCCGCCCAGGCGGTGCGAAGTCTTGAGAATCTCCTGGGCAATGGGGCCGCGGTAGAAAGCTTTGGGACCCTGGCCGGCGATCAGCTCCAGGGCGCGCGCGTATTCGGGGTTGGAGAAGACCTGGCCCACCACCGGCGGCTTGCCGCCGGGCAGAAACACGCGGCGCGCGTTCAGGTCGGCGGCCAGCGTGGCGCGCCCGGAGTTCCAGTAGGAATCGATCCACTCCGTGACCGGGAAGCCGTGGCGGGCGTAGTAGATGGCAGGCTGAAACAGTTCCGCCCAGGGCAGGCGGCCGAATTTCGAGTGCAGCGCCCACCAGCCGGCCACGCAGCCCGGCACGGTGACCGAGTTGATGCCCAGCTCGGGCATTTTGCGGATGCCCTTGCTCTTCAGGTAATCCACGGTGAGTTTTTCCGGCGCCCAGCCGCTGGCGTTCAGCCCCGCCAGCTTGCCGGTTTTCGCGTCCCATTCGATGGCGAACAGGTCGCCGCCGATCCCGTTGTTCATGGGCTCGACGACCCCCAGCACGGCGTTGGCGGCGATGGCGGCGTCGGCGGCCGAGCCGCCGCGCGCCAGGATTTGCGCACCCGCCGCCGCGGCCAGCGACTGGCTGGCGGCCACGATGCCCTGGCGCGTAATCACCATCGAACGCGCCTGGCTGCGATCCTTGAAGTGGGCGGGTTCTTGCGCCTGCAAGCTCACCGGAACGGCCAAAAGCAAGATTGCGAGTGCTCTCGAAGGTTTCATCATGCCGACAGTTTACGAGCGACAAGTCCGAAAAGAAAGGCGCATTCCACGGGTTGTGAAGAGGAGGAAAGCTCAGACGCCGTCCGGCTCGCCGGGCCGCGGTTCATAACC
>JBJKQV010000270.1:0-8795 GCA_046704985.1 Terriglobia bacterium | reverse complement strand
ACGACGCGGTGACGCAGGACCTGCTGCGCGAGGTGCTGAGCGAAGCGGGCTACGGCGTGGTGGTCTCGGGTAGCGGCGAAGACGCCCTGGAAATCGGCCGCCGCCAGGCTTTCGACGTCATCATCAGCGACATGCGCTTGGGTCCGGAACTGAACGGCCTGGACGTGCTGCGTGCCTACCGCTCCATTCAGCCTTCCTCGGAGGTCATCCTCATCACCGCTTTCGGTTCGATGGAGACGGCCATCGAGGCGGTCAAAGCGGGCGCCTTCGATTACATCTCCAAACCCTTCAAGATCGACGAGGTGCTGCTGCAGGTCGAGCGCGCGCTCACGAACCGCGAACTGGTGCGCGAAAACCTCGACTTGAAGCGCCAGTTGGGCAGCCAGGGACAATTGGGGAGCCTGGTGGGACGCAGCCCCGCCATGCTGGAGGTCTACAAGAAAATCGCCATGGTCTCCGAATCGCGCGCCACGGTGCTGATCGCCGGGGAAAGCGGTACAGGCAAGGAACTGGTCGCCAAAGCCATCCATTCCAACGGCTCGCGCGCCGCCCAGCGCTTTCTGGCGGTCAATTGCGGCGCGCTCACCGAATCGCTGCTCGAAACCGAGCTCTTCGGCCACGTGCGCGGGTCGTTCACGGGCGCGGTCGAGAACAAGCGCGGCATTTTTGAAGAAGCCCACGGCGGGACGGTCTTCCTGGACGAAGTCACCGAGATGAGCCCGGCGCTGCAGGTGAAGCTGCTGCGCGCCCTCGAAGAGCAGGAGGTGCGCCGCATCGGCAGCACGCAGGACATCCGCGTAGACGTGCGCGTGATTGCGGCGGGCAATCGCAACCTGGGCGAGATGGTCGAACAGGGGCGCTTCCGCAAGGACCTGTACTACCGGCTGCGGGTGATCGAGATCGACCTGCCGCCCTTGCGCGAGCGCATGGAAGACATCCCTCTGCTGGTCGAGCATTTCCTGAAGAAATTCGGGGGCGAGCGGGGACGCGCCTTTTCGGTCTCGCCCCAGGTGCTTTCGGCGCTGGTCAGCTACGCCTGGCCAGGCAACGTTCGCGAGCTCGAAAACGCCCTGGAGGCCGCGGTGGCGCTTAACCGCTCGGGGGTGATCACGCCCGGCGATCTGCCCGCCAAGCTGCGCACCGACGCCCGTAATGGCGAGCGCACGGAGGATTTCTACGCCGATCTGCCTTCGCTCGAGGAGTTGGAAAAGCGCTACCTCGCCCACGTCCTCAAGGTCACGGGCGACAACAAACTGAAGGCCGCCCACATCCTGGGCATCGACCGCAAAACCCTCTATCGCATGGCGGAGCGATTCAAACTCTGGCGGCGCCCCGTCCGCAACCAGGGCGGGTGACGGGAAGAGCGATTGCGGTTATGATAGAGGAAGTGGGGACGGCTGCGCGGCGGGCGTCCGGGGCTGACGAAACGGCAGGGCTGAATGAGATATTCCTACATCGCCAAGGCGGCGCTGAAGCATTTGCGCTCAGGTTTCAAACTTCCCTACATGGTGATGTTTGAGACCACGCTGATGTGCAATATGTTCTGCGAGTATTGCATTTTCGGCGAGGAAGGGAAGTTCAACGACCTGAAGGAGCGCGGCGAGCGCGACCGGATCTTCCAGCGCATCGACGAGATGTGCGACCTGGGCATCTTCGCCCTGAGCTTTTCGGGCGGCGAGCCGCTGCTCAACCCGCGCACCTCGGACTACATCGCCTACGCAGCCGAGCGCGGCCTGTGGACTTCCATGCCCACCAACGGCCTGCTGATCCGCAAGTACGCCGAGGGCGTAGCGCGGCTCGACATGCTGGAAGTTTCCATCGATTCGCTCAACGTCCAGCGCTTTGCCAAGCGCCGCGGTGTCGACGCGTTGCCCAGAATTATCGACAACCTCGACTACGTGCTCACCCTGCGCAAGCCCTATACCACCCAGATCAACGCCGCCGTCAACATGGAGAATCTCGACGACCTGTGGGAACTGGCGGAGTTTTGCCGTGGGCGCAGGCTGGTGATGCACCCGGAAGCGGTCCACAACGTGATGCGGGCGGGCGAAGCGCTGCCCGATTCGGAACTGCACGGCGCGGAGATCGACAAGGTGGAAATGAGCCTGCGCCGCCTGCGCGATGCCTTTCCCAAGAACGTGCGCTTCTATACCCACTACTACGACTTCTACCGCAAGGGAGGCTTCGGGCCGAAGTTTCCGTGCCGGCACCCTTCCAAGCTGATTTCCATGAAGCCCGACGGCTCTGTGCACTTGCCCTGCGCCTTCATGACGCTCTTCAAGTCGCAGGCACCGCTGGCCGAAATCTTCGCCATGGAAGAGGTGAAGAAGATCATCGCCCAGGAAGCGACCCTGTGGGATTTCTGCCAGGGGTGCAAGATCGGATGCCCGTACGAGGTCAGTGCCTACACCAACAGCCCTATGCTGGCGCTCGAGTCGGGCCTGAATTTTCTGCGCATCTTCTAAGGCCTCGCCCCGCCGGGCGCGGCCGGCCGTAAACGGCCGCTCATCGCCATGTCCCTTTTCCTCTGGATACTCCTGGTGGTTGCCATTGCCTCGCTGGGCGCCTTCTTCTATCACGTCTGCTCGGTGCCGTCCTCGCGTTTCTTCCGGCCGGCCTGGCACCGCGGATCAACCAAGGGCCGCAGGGTGGCGCTGACCTTCGACGACGGCCCCTGCCCGCCCTTCAGCACGCAAATCCTCGACGTGCTCAAGGAGCAGCGCGTCCCGGCGACCTTCTTCCTGTGCGGGAAGAACGTGGAGCGCTTTCCAGAAATCGCCCGGCGCATGGCGGAAGAGGGGCACACACTGGGCAATCATGCCTACTCCCACCCCTTTCTCTATCTCCGTTCGCGGCGGGCCATGCGCGAGGAAATCGCACGTACCCAGCAGGTGATTGAGAAGGCGACGGGCGTTCGTCCGCGCTTCTTCCGGCCACCGTACGGCGGGCGCTGGTTCGGCTTGATGGGAGTTCTGAAGGAACAGGGGCTGACCATGGTGATGTGGTCGGCGACCGGCTATGACTGGATGCGCGGCGCGGAGGGGATCCAGCGGGCGATCCGGGAGGAAATTCGCCCCGGCGCGGTGATTCTGCTCCACGACGGGCGGAACGTGCTCCCTGCAGAGCAGATCAACCGCTCAGCGACCGTCGAGGCGCTTCCCCAGCTGATTGCCCAGGCCCGCGCGGCGGGTTTTGAGTTCGTTCCACTGCACGACCTATTCGATGCCGCCTAGGCGGTGTGTCATTCCGCCACACATTAGATTGAAGTCTAGCTGCCGATTATATACTCAAAATATTCATAAATAAAGGCTTATGTGATGTAGAAGTCTATGATTTAAGGCTTTCGAGGCATCGGCCTGTAAATTCTTGTCATACGTCAATGTTGTTGTGGCGTTATGCTACACAAAAAGTTCGTAGACTCGAACATCGTGCTGTCATAAGTCAAATATGAGTCCTATTTTCATGCACATACAAACAACACCAGAACTTGGAATTCGGCTTGCACTATCACCCCTTGATGGGGAAGGGCGGAGTCCAACCAAAGGTTCTAGTCGTTGATGACGACGCTGAGAGCCGCGAACTGCTTCGCGAGGTTTTGGAGTCCAGCGGCTACGCGGTCTGCGCCGTAGAAGACGGCGACGCCGCCCGCAAGGCTTTGGAGGGCGGCGAGGGATACGGGATCGTCATCGCTGACCTGCGCCTGCCCAAGCAGAGTGGTTTGGAATTACTTCAGGAATTACGCCAACAGAACTCCACCTACAACATGGTTCTGATGTCCAGCTTCATCAGCGGCACGGAGCGCAAGTTTGCCCGGCAGCTGGGCGTGGACGCCATGCTGGAAAAGCCTTTCCGCCTTTCCGAGCTTCTGGAACTGGTGGGGGATCTGGCGGCAAAGAATTCCATCGGAATCTCCCGCTGAGGGCGGGAGAGGGGAAAGGCTGAGCTCAAAACCAATCACGAGGAGCATCCATGAACGTAGCTGACAAAGTGATTGAAATCATCGAGCGGGAACAGCACCTGGAGCCGGGTACGGTCAAACTCGAATCCACCTTCGCCGAGCTGGGGATTGACTCCCTGGACGGGGTGAACATCCTGTTCGCGGTGGAAGAAGAGTTTAAGGTCGATATTCCGGACACCATTGCGCAGAACATGAAGAGCGTGGCGCAGGTGGTTGACGGGCTGACCCGCGTGGTCGAGGGGAAAGACATTTCGGATCTCGTGGCCATGGCCAAGAACGGCACGCCTGCCGCAACGAATTAGAAGGCGAGGCAGGAGGGACACCAGTGCGCAGAGTGGCCATTACCGGTGTGGGTGTCGTCGCCGCCACGGGCAAGGGTCGGGAGCAATTCTACAACCAGCTCTTGGAGGCGCGCTCGGGGGTGCGGCGCATCACGCTTTTTGATCCGTCCCCGTTGAGCGTGCAGATTGCCGGCGAGGTGCCGGACTACACACCCACGGACTTTTTCCCCGCCAAACGGCTGGACCTGCTCGATCGCTTCACGCAGTTCGCCTTGCTGGCGGCGCGCGAAGCCATGGAGGCCGGCGGCCTGCAAGTCCCCGAGGCGGAGCGCCCGCGCTTCGGCGTGGCGATGGGCTCGGGCATGGGCGGCGCTCAGACTTTCGATCTGGGCTATTACAACCTTTACGAGAAGCACGCCACGCGTCTCCATCCCTTCACCATCCCCAAGATCATGCACAACGCCTCGACCTCGCAGATCTGCATGGAGTTCGGGGCGCAGGGGCCTTCACTGGCCACCTCGACGGCCTGTTCTTCGTCCGGCCACGCCATCGGCGAGGCGTTTCACTTGATCAAGTTCGGCCTCGCAGACCGGATGCTGGCGGGAGGCAGCGACGCGCCCATCACCTTCGGGATGTTGCGGAGCTGGGAATCGGTGCGGGTGCTGGCGCCGGGTGGGGACGACCCCAGCCGCGCCTGCCGGCCTTTCTCCGCCGACCGCGAGGGTTTCGTGATGGGCGAAGGGGCGGGCGTGCTGTTGTTGGAAGAGTGGGGGCTTGCGCAGCGCCGCGGTGCCACCATCCTGGCGGAGCTTTGCGGCCACGGCATGACGTCCGACGCCAGCCACATCACCCAGCCCTCAGTGGAAGGCCCGGCGCGCGCCATGCGCCTGGCGCTGGAAGAGGGGGGACTCAACCCCGAGGACATTGACTACATCAACGCCCACGGCACGGGAACGCAGGTCAACGACGTGATCGAGACGCAAGCGATCAAGCAGGTTTTCCAGGCGCGGGCGCCGCAGGTGGCGGTCAGCTCCACCAAGTCGATGCACGGCCACGTCATGGGCGGCACCGGGGCCATCGAGCTGGTGGCGACGGTCATGGCCATGGTGCGGGGCGTGGTTCCTCCTACCGCCAACTACACCCGGCCGGACCCTCAATGCGATCTGGACTACGTTCCCAATCAGGCCCGGGAACTGAAGATCCGTGCCGCGCTCTCCAATTCTTTCGCTTTCGGCGGGCTGAACGCCGTGCTGGCGGTTCGCCGCGCGGAGTAGGCTCATAGGTCGCCCGGCGCACGGCCGGGCAGGGTTGAATCATGAACCGGAAACGCATTGCCATTTTGACGCTTAGTGTAGGTTCCGGGCACCTACGCGCCACGGAGGTGGTGGCGCGGGCGCTCAGCGAGGGCAGCGACGAGGTGGAAGTGCAGGCCCTGGACGCTCTGGAGCTCGCGCGGCCCTGGTTCGTGTGGTTGTACGTGCAGAGTTACTGGTGGATGCTGCGCCACGCCCCGGGTCTCTGGCGGCGGCTGTTCGAGCGCCGGCAGAGCCGCCGCCATCGCGCCACCGCCCCGCACTGGGTTTTCCGGCGCGGCTGCGCGCCCCTGCTGCGCCGGCTGAAGTCGTTTCGCCCACACCTGGTGATTGTGACCGAGATCGGAGCGGCCGAAATCGCCGCCCTGGCGCGCCGCGAAGGTTGGTTCAACGCCCCGGTGTTGGCGGTGCAGACCGACTACCAGACCGAGCCGCCCTGGGCGCAGCGGGAGATTGATGTTTATTGCGTGGGCAGCGAAGAGGCCAAGGTGCAGTTGGTCGAGTGGGGCGTCTCACTGAACCGCATCCTGGTCTGCGGGATTCCCATCGATCCGGCCTTTGCCTTGCCCTTTGATCGCAAGGAACTGCGGCGTGCACTGGGCATGGACGCGCAGCGGCCCGTGGTGTTGGTGATGGGCGGGGGCATGGGTCCCGCGCCTTTGGACCAGATCGTCGAATCGCTGGCTTTTTGCCACCAGTCGCTGCAAGTAGTGGTGATCGCCGGCCACGACCACAATATGCTCGCGCGCCTGGAGCAATTGCGCGGCAAGGTTCCCCTGCACCTATACGTCTTCGGATGGAGCGATAAGATTCCGGAGATCATGGCCGCGGCGGATTTGCTGGTGACCAAACCCGGTGGGCTGACCACTGCCGAAGCCCTGGCCGCGGGCCTTCCCATGCTCCTGACGCACCCGATTCCGGGGCCCGAGGACCGGCACCTGCGCTACCTGCAAGGGAGAGGAGTGGCGGTTTCGGTGGACGGCTGCGCCGATATCGCGCAGACCGTTTCCAGGCTGCTGGGCGACCGTGCGCGGCTGGAAGCCATGGCGCGCCGCGCCGCCGACCTGGCGCGGCCCGATGCTGCCCACGCCATCGCCCAGGTGGCGCGCGCCATGCTCGAAAAGGGCACCTATATCGACCTGTTGGCCACCCCTCCCAGGCGCGTCGGCGAGTCGGCGTACTTGATGTAAGGGGTCGCCGCCGCGGCGCAAGTTCGAGTTCCTGATGCTCAATCGCGTTCGTCAACTCGTGGAGCGGATATGGATCGGTGATTCGGTCCCGGCGCTGGTGCGCTGGGGGAAGCCGTTGCCGCGCGGGGTGGTGGAGCGTATGCAGCGCGACGCGTTTCGCGAGGTGGTGGGTTACGCGGCGCGCCACCAGAAGTTTTTTGCGCGCCGGTTGCGCGAAGCGGGCATTGATCCGCACCGCGTGCGCGGCCCCGAAGATCTGGGAGAGGTTTTTACCACCGCCGACGACCTGCTGAGCCTGCCCGCCGAGGATTTTCTCTGCCGCGAGCCCCAGGCGGTCTTCGAGACTACCGGAACCTCGGGCCACCCCAAGCGCACATTCTTTAGCTACGACGAACTGGAATTTGCGGCGCGCTACGAGGCGGCGGGGCTTTACGAAAACGGACTGCGCGCCGGCGACCGCGTCGTCTGCACCTTCGACGCCGCCTACTGGATCAGCGCCTGGACTACTTTTCTGGCCTGCAAGCGCCTGGGGGTTTTCTGCTCGGCCATCGGCAAGCCTTCGCCGCAGGACGTTTACACGCGCCTGGGCGCTTACGGCTACAACGTCATCATGGCCGACCCGACCTGGCTGATTACCCTGAGCGAGCTCGCCGAGCGCGAGGGCGCGCCGCCCGTCAAGCTGATCGTGGCGGCGGGCGACCGCATGACCGACGTCTACCGCGCCTACGTCGAGCGCGTCTGGAAGGCTCCCGTCATCCTCGGCTACGGGTCCACGGAAGCGGGCGGCGGCATGGGGATGGAGTGCCTCCAGCACCGCGGCTATCACGTGGACGAGTACAATTTCTTTTTCGAAATTCTCGACCCCGACGCGGAGGGGTACGGCGAGCTGGTGATGACCACGCTCTCCCGGCGCACCATGCCGCTCATCCGCTACCGCGTTCGCGACGTGACACGCTTCCTGGACGGGAAGTGCCCGTGCGGCGCCACGCTGCGCCGGCTGGCGCCCGTGAAGGGCCGCCGCGACGAGATGGTGGTGATGGGCGCCGGCAACATGCACCCGGAGATTTTCGAGAAGGTCTTGCACGACGTGCCGGGGCTTTCCGAGCGCTGGCAGGTGGCGGTGCGCCAGGAAGGCACCCACGACATCCTGGAGTTTCGCCTGGAACTGGCCAACGGCACGACGAGCGCCGACCTGGAAGGCGCCATCCGCCGCAACTTGCAGGACCGCTATCCGGACGTCTGGGCGAATCACCAGTGCGGGATGTACCGCCTGGCGTTCCGCTATTTTCCGCCGCAATCGCTCGGCCAGGGGCGCAAGCCGCGCCGCCTGGTGGACGAGCGCAGCGCTTGAAGAAAGGAATTATGGCCGTAGCAGCCAGAAGCAAGACCCGCCGCCCATCCGAGCCGACCGAGGCGGCGATCTTCTGCGATTTTGATGGCACCATCACCCGGCAGGACGTGACCGACCAGATCCTGTCGCAATTGGCCCACCCGTCCTGGCGGGAGGTCGAGCAGCTCTGGGTGCGCGGGGCCATCGGCTCGCGCGAGTGCCTGGAGCGGCAGATGAGCCTGGTGCAAGCTTCGCCGCGTGAGCTCAACGCGCTGATCGACGCCGTGCCCGTCGACCCGGGTTTTGCGGGGCTTTACCGCCAGGCGCACCGCCGCGGCGTGCCCTTCTACGTGGTCAGCGACGGGTTCGATTACGTCATCGGGCGGGTGCTGAAGCGCGTAGCCATGAACGGCGAGTACCGCAACGGCAAGCACCTGTTCTCGAGCGGGCTGCGGGTGACGAAGCAGCGCCTGGAAACCTACTTCCCGCACGCTCCCGAGCCCTGCGAGCACGGCTGCGCCACCTGCAAGGTGAGCATCATCCGCAAGCACGGGCGCGGCCACCGGCCCATCGTTTTCATCGGCGACGGCCTCTCGGACCGCCTGGCGGTCGCGGAAGCCGACCTGGTGTTTGCCCGCTACCCTCTGGCCGCTTACTGCCGGGAAAAGCACATCGCCTGCCAGCCCTTCGAGTCGCTCGCCGAAGTGGAGCAGGAGCTGGCGA
>JBJKQV010000269.1:0-4561 GCA_046704985.1 Terriglobia bacterium | reverse complement strand
GGGCCTTCGTGCGTGGCGGCAATTCGACTTACAACTTGGTGCAGGTGGACGGCATCGAGGCGAACGATTTCGGAGGCGACTTCGATTTCTCCACCCTCCCCGCCGACGGCGTCGAGCGCATCGAGGTGACGCGCGGCCCCGAAAGCGCCCTCTACGGCTCCAACGCCGTCACCAGCGTCATCAACATCGTCACCCGGCGCGGCGACGGCCCGCCGCATTTCGGCGCGGGCTTCGAAGCCGGCAGCTTCAACACCCACCGCGTGACCGCGGGCGCGAGCGGCCTCGAGCGCGGCTGGGGCTGGGCCGCCGACCTTTCGCAGCTCATCTCCCAAGGCGTGGTGGCCAACGACCGCTTCCGCAATCAGACGGCCTTTTTCAGCCTGGGAACGACTCGCGGGCGGCGCACCTTTCACCTGCACTTTTTCGGAAACGCCGCGAGCGCGGGCGCACCAGGCCCTTACGGCTCCGACCCCGACCACCTCTTCACCGGCCTCGACACCGTTTCGCGCGACGAGCAGAACCTGTTCGGCTACGCGGCCAGCTACGCCCAGCAGTTCACGCCGCGCTTCCGTCAGGTTTTCACCGCCAGCGTGGCCACCCACCGCTCCTACTACGTCTCGCCCTACGGCGATTCCTTCTCGCACGACCTGCGCGCGGTCTTCAACACGCGCAGCGAAGCGGCGCTGACCGACCGGGATTTTCTGGTGGCGGGGTTCGAGTTCAACCGCGAGCAGATTCGCAACACCTACATCGCCGACGCCGCCCAGCAGCCCTTCGAGCTGCCGCGCACCAGCCTGGCGGGGTTCGTCGAAAACCGCTGGACGCCCACGCGGCGGCTGTTCGTGATCGCGGGGCTGCGCCTGGACGATCTGCGCACCGCCGCCTTGCCGCCCGACGCTTTTGGCACGCGCCCTTCCATCCCCGCGGCGCGCACCTCGCAACTGAACCCGCGCCTTTCTGCTGCTTACCTGCTGCGCGAAGGGGGACGCTCGAGGCTGGGCGCGACGCGCCTGCACGCCAGCTTCGGCACCGGCATTCGCGCCCCCAGCGGCTTCGAGCTGGCCTTCACCAACAACCCGCACCTCCAGCCCGAGCGCAGCGTCAGCTTCGACGCGGGCGTCGAGCAGCGGCTCTTCGACGACCGCGCGGTGGTGGACGCCACCTATTTCTACAACCGCTTCGAAAACCAGATCGTGGTGCTGGGTGGATCGCTCGCGCACTTGAGCTCCTTCGTTTCCGACAACCTGGGCAACGCGCGCGCCCAGGGCGTGGAGCTTTCCTTCCGTCTGCACCCGGTGCGCGCGCTGGCGCTTTCGGGCAGCTACACGCACCTGGCGACGTCGCTCCTGGCGCTCAACGGCGCCGACCAGGCGCTCGCCCCCTTCCACGTCGGGCAGCCGCTGGTGCGCCGCCCCGCCAACTCCGGTTTTGTGGACCTGACCTGGCAGCGCGGGCGCTGGATGCTCAACACCAACGCCCGCTTCCGCGGGGCTGAGCTCGACACCGAACCCAACTACGGCCTGGGCGCGTGCAGCTATTTCTCTTTGCCGTGCCTGTTCACCAACAAGGGCTTCGCGGACGTGGGAGGTGGTTTCTCTTTCCGCCTGCCGCGCGGCCTGGAGCTTTACGGCCGCATCTATAACCTGCTCGACCGGAAATACGAGGAGTCATTCGGCTTTCCGGCACTACCGCTGAATTTTATGGCGGGAATGAGGTTTACTTTTCCGGAGGAGTGATCTGCGGGGGAGCTGTGACGGGCAGGACGTCCGCGTAGACAAAACCGTCGCGCTCGACCACCTCGCCCGCCGCGACGGGAATTGGCTGCGAGAACATCGGCCCGGCGCTCACGAAGGTGTGGAACTCGCCGTTCTCGCCGCAGGGGTCGGCGCCGGCGGGCAGTTCCTCGAGCAGGCGATCGTCGAAGCGCCGCCCGGCAAAGCGCGCCGGGACCTTCCGAGGGTCGACGGTGGTCAGCGTGGCCTTCAGGCCCGCGGCGATCATCTCCCGCGCCAGGCGCGCCGTGTCCAGTCCCCAAACCGGAAAAAGCGGCTCGAGGCCGGTGTCGCGCAGATTCGCCTCGCGGTAGCTCCTGATGTCTTCCAAAAAGAGGTCGGCGAAAATCATGCGCGACACGCCTTGAGCGTGCGCCTCCGCCATCGCTTCGGCCATCAGGCGTTCGTAGGTTTCGTTGGAGCAGGGCCAGGGCAGCGGCACCTTGACGAGCGGCAGTCCCAGCGCCCGCGCCTGCCGCTCGAGCAGCTCTTCGCGCACGCCGTGCATGGCCACGCGCCGGAAGCTTGAGTTGAGCGTGGTGAGGAGCGCCGTCACTTCCACCTCGCCTTGCTGCCGCACCAAGTGCAGCGCCCAGGCGCTGTCCTTGCCCGAACTCCACGACATCCAAGCTTGGGGTTTGGACATAGGCTATTTCTCGATGCGATGCACCTTGAGCAGATTGGTGGTGCCGTGGCGGGCGATGGGCGTGCCGGCGATGACGGCAATGTGATCCCCGGGGCGCGCCACGCCCAGGCGGCGCAGGTTGCTCGAGGCGCCTTCCACCATGCGGTCGGTCGACTGCACGCGGTGCATCTGCACCGGCGTCACGCCCCAGTAGAGCGCCGCTCGGCGGAGAATGGCGGGAAAAGGCGAGAAGGCGTAGACGGGCACGCGCGGCCGGTACTTGGAAACCACCCGGGCGCTCGACCCGGTTTGGGTGAAGACCGCCAGGGCCTTCAGGCTGAGCGACTCGGCCATGTGCGCGGCGCTCTCGCAAACCGCTTCCTGCACGCTCAGGGCGCCGGCGGGAGTTTCGCGGGCGCGCGCCGCCCAGCCGAAGCGCGGGCTCGACTCGGCTGCGGCGATGATGCGCGCCATCATGCGCACCGACTCGACGGGATAGCGTCCCGTCGCCGTTTCCCCGGAAAGCATCACCGCGTCCGTGCCGTCGAAGATGGCGTTGGCCACGTCAGAGGCTTCGGCGCGCGTCGGCGAGGGATGGACGGTCATGGATTCGAGCATCTGGGTGGCGGTAATCACCGGCACCTTCAGGCGGTTGGCCAGCGCGATGATGCGCTTCTGAATCACCGGGACGGTCTCGGGGGGCAGCTCCACGCCCAAGTCCCCGCGCGCCACCATCACCGCGTCGGCCACGCCCAGAATCTCTTCCAGGCGGTCAATCGCCTGGGGCTTTTCCAGCTTGGCGATGACGGGGGTTTGCTTGCCCGCTGCGGCCAGCAGGCGTTTCAGTTCCAGAATCTCGTTCGGGCGGCGTACGAAGGAGAGGGCCACGTAATCCACCCCGTGGCGGACGCCGAACTTAAGATCGTCGCGGTCCTTAGCGGTGAGGGCCGAGATGCGCAGGGGAACACCCGGCAGGTTGATACCTTGTTGCTCGCCCAGGCGTCCGCCGTTCACCACCCGGCAGAAAATGTCGCGACCTGCCACGCGCTCGACGCGCAACTCCATCAGCCCGTCGTCGAGCAGGATGCGGCTGCCGCGGCGGACTTCCTTGGTGAGTCCCTGGAAGTTGGTGGAAATCTGCCGGGCGTTGCCTTCCACGCGCCGGGTGGTGAGGATGACGGCGCTGCCCGTGCGCAGCTCCACCTTCCGTCCTCCTTCCAGCATCCCGGTCCGGATCTTGGGCCCTTGCAGGTCCTGGAGGACGGCCACCGTCTTGCCGCGCTCGCGCGCCAGGCGGCGCAGCAGCGCCAAGCGGCGCGCGTGCTCGGGGTGTGAGCCGTGGGAGAAGTTCAGCCGCGCCACGTCCATGCCCGCTTCCAGCAGCGCCGCCATCACCCCCGGACGGTCGACGGCTGGACCCAGCGTGCAGACGATTTTGGCGCGCCGCAGCGCGCCGCCCGCCGACTCGGAAAGAATGCGCATGAAAATGAGTATAGCGGGCGGATGGCCCGGGAGGCAATCAACGCGCCTAGAGTCTCATCAGGTATTCGGTGGGCGCGAGGTTTCCGAAGCGCGCCTGGGTGACGCGTCGGCCCAGCACGTTGGCGAAGTACTCGAGGATGGCGGTGAGCCGCAAGATGGCGGGCTTCTCGCCCGACCTCAGGGCGTGGCGCACCGCCAGGGAAGCGAGGGTGGCGCGGAAATAGACCATCAGCCAGCGCTCGTCGCGGGAGTACCGCCGGTTCACGTTGGCGGCGTTCTTGAGCAGGTAGGTGAGGGCCAGGTAATCGCACTTCAAAGTCATGCGCAAGCGCGGATAGTCCAGCGCCAGGTTATATTCCTCCAGTGATTTGCGCACAGCGGGGAATTCCAGGCGGTTGGCGTTGACAATCGACTCGGCGTAGTCCTGCTCGAAGCGCTGGCGCAGTATCTGCTGGCAGGTCGCCTGCAGGAAGAAGAAGAACAAGGCCGTCGAGATGATGAGGATGATGACGGTGAAGAACATAACCATATCTCCTAAACCTTGCCCTCTGCCCAACGCACCTTGGCGGAGATCGGCTCCGAGGCGCGGGGCGTGGGGGGGGGTGCCCTGACGGGGGTGGTGGCGATAGGCCCGAATCCCCCCGGGCCCCACGGGCGGCTAAAAATTAAGAGCCAACGCCGA